>NZ_JAHUZF010000003.1:300000-512832 GCF_019218295.1 Maritimibacter sp. DP1N21-5 | reverse complement strand
CACGATGGATGGCTCGCCGAGCCTCCGAGTTAGCGAGGTCGACACCGCACTACGGTGGTATGCGGCCCGGCTCATGGATCTGATGGCGGTCTGACGCCACGATGATCAATCCGGCGCGGAATATCGCGCCGGACCTGAGATAATTCCTCACCATGTCAAAAGCTTACGGAAAGCCGAGAACTTTTCTCGGTTCGTCGTTTGGGTCGCACCACGCTTTTTCCCTACGTCCCCGACGAACCTAAACAAGACCAGCGAAACCATGTCGAGAACCTACACCTTCGTCCCAAGATCGATGCAGGCCCAAGCAGCCGCATACTACTTGGGCATTTCTCTGACGAAGTTTCGCAGTCTCGAGCTGCCAAGCAAAGTGTCAGAAGGAAACGTCCTCTATGACGTCCGCGTTCTCGACACCTGGTTCGACGACCTCCCTGAGAAAGGACAAGAGCCATACAACAAGCCAAGCGAAGCGGATCTGGCGTTCGGGGTTGCAGCGGAGTGAAGCTGCCGGGCCTAAAACGCTATACTGTGAACGACGTCAATTACGTCTACCACCGCGCATCGAATACGCGGCTTCCCGCGCACCTTCCCGAAGATCATCCTGACTTCATGGACGCTTACTTTGACGCCAAGTATGGCCTCAAAGCCCAGCCACCGGAAAACGTCGTGCAGCCGAATTCCGTGGGAGACGTTGCGAAGCGCTATCTGACGTCAGCCTTGTTCGCTGGCCTCTCCAAGACCTATCAGGATGTGCGCCGGGGCGACATCTCCCGCCTCTTACGTCAAAACAAAGGTGCGGTCGCGCGCGTCCTGATGAACAACGTTCGCGACGACCATATCATCGCCGACATGGATCGGTTGCCGACCAACCCCGCGAACGAACGGCGCAAGACTTGGAGCCCCCTTTGCAGCTTCGCATTAGACAGGAAGATCATCAGTCGAAACCCGGTGGGCAGCGTCAAACGGAGACCGACGCCGCAAACACGGGGCCATATACCATGGTCTTTCGAGGACATCGCGATGTTCCGCGCCCACTGGCCGCACGGAACCAAGCAGCTGCTCGCCTTCGAACTCTGTTTCTGGTTCGGATGCCGAATCTCCGACGCCATCGCGCTTGGGGACCGGAACCTGACGCACGACGGCTGGTTCCGCTTCGAGCAGCAAAAGACCGGGGGCGTGGTTCACGTGCCTTTCAACCGGAAGGTGCCTGATTTCGCGGTCCGAAGTGATCTCGAGGAGCTGAAGCGGTCACTTACATCGTTCAACCAGCGCGGCGCGACGTTCCTTGAGACGGAGGCTGGCAAGCAACGCTCCGCAAAAGCAGCGACTGCCTGGTTCTCGGAGGCGGCCAAAGCGGCGGGCCTGCCGGATGGGCGCACGGCGCACGGGCTTAGGAAATTGCGCATGATCCTTCACGCCGAACGAGGAGCGACCACCCATCAGATCGCCGCTTGGAGCGGTCATGAGAGCCTCAAGGAGGTCGAGCGCTATACGCGCGAAGCGGACCAAAAGCGGATCCCGACCCCGTCGGTCCTGGAGACCGGCCAATTCTATTGAGCCGGCATGGACTTCTTAACGATGAACGGCCCTGCGTCTGCGACGTGGGGCCGTTGCTTTTGCGCCACTACAAAGCAAATTTTTGGGCCGTATTAGAGGAGTTTCAGCGGATGTCGAAAAAGACCGCCCCAACCAAATTGTCTAAGACTGTCCAACGCTTAGACAATCAATGGCTCAAGCCTTTGATTCAATTGAAAATCTTGAGGAAAGTGGCGCGCTGGGGAGGACAAGGCCGGGCGTTGATATTGCAGGGGAAACACCGCGTGGGCGTAAAGTCTCCCCCCTATATGCGTCAATAGGTTACTATGCGAAGTGCAAAGTAGTTTCTGCCCCCGACACCAGCTTGACAGTCAGCTGTCTCGTGAAGCCCATAAAGGTTCTTTCATCCAGTTTTCCGGAAAACCTGCTGACCCGATGCTCAGCCGCGGGCTATCCGGGAAGGTCTGAATGTGCGAGACGAAACGCTCACCCCACTTCGTTCTTGGATTAGCCGATCGAAGCATCGTGCGCGCTACGGCCGCGATGGAGTAAAGGCGCGTTCCTGCGTCAGCTCGGTCCTGTATGTGCTTCAGATCGCCTGGGATATTGTTCCCTGCAAGGCTAGGCTGGTTGACTAGCGGCTTATTCCAGAGGCGGGAATGATGCGCACATACATTTCGCGTGAAGGCGAGTGCGCGGGTCCAGGATTTCACCTGGTCCGGCTTCAGGCCGCCGTAGCTGCGCCCGACCGCAGCGAGATCCTTGTTGCTCATGCCGCTGATCAGATGAGACAACGGCCCAAAATCCAGTAGCTCGACGGCAATCCAGATCGGCATGTTCTCGCTTGGATACTTCGTCCGAAAGTGCTCCGCAAAACGATCTTTCGAACTCGCGGCGCGGTCATCCAGTCTGTTGAGCCATTCCCGATGCTTGGTGGCCCCGCCTCGATAGCGTGCCCTAGCGAAATCACGGCCGAAGTTACTCAGACTTCGATGGGCGTAAGGATCTTTCGCGCCAAGGCACAATGCCACTTCCGTCCGAAGCGAGACTTCAATCCGCTCAAGTGCGTCGAGCATCAACAGGCGCAGCCGGCCGTCGAAAGCGTATAGGTCCGTAGCCTCTTTGAAAGTTGTCCCTTGGACGAACTCGTCAATGGTCCGACCCGTGTCGGGGTCCCTTTTCCACATTGGATGCCAGTAGGCGCTTAGCCGGTAATACCCTATCCGCTGAAGATACTCGGACGCTTTGGCGTGATCTTGGATGGCCATGCCACGAGATCGAAGTAGCTCGATCTGCTGTTCCACCGTCAAATATGGTTTCGAATACAAAAAAGGCTCACCCTTGTGCATCAGCAACAGAGGGGCGAGCCGTATTGCTACCTAAATGATTCATGTCGAGGGAGATTGCAACAGCCCAGATCGGATTTCGAGACCCGAACGCGGGAGTTCTGGCCCAATACGTTGATTTTGTTCGAAATGAATTTCTCGGAAGACATGGCGCGAACTTTCACGTCTGCACGGCCTCGTCTGGGCCCAGCCCCACCGCCGGGCCGCACGGTATCCCGGATCCTTTGCAGAGCCATCCGCGATAGGACCTCCCCTCTAGCACCTATTAACCTTTCTGCGCTACCCTCGACCATCATTTAGGAGACACCCCTGCAAGACCTGCTAATCACCTGCGCCAGTCTCTTCGTCTACGATGGCGACACAGTTCGCTGCGACGGCCAGCTGCTCCGCCTTCTGGGCGACGGCGCTCCTTACGTTTCCAGTGTGGACACGCCAGAACTGTCTCCTCGCGACAAGTGCCCTGCTGAGCACGACTTTGGTGTAAGGTCGGCGGCCCGACTCTCGGAGCTTCTCCTGAATGTCGTGGCGATTGAAGACAGCGGCGTGCGCGACGATTCTGGCCGACCTCTCGTCAAACTCCGCTTGGCTGACGGGCGTACGGCAGGCCAAGTTCTCATCGACGAAGGTTTGACGGTCGTCTGGCTCCCGGATCAGCGTTACGACTGGTGCGGAACGCACGCTTGGCTAAAGGACATCTTGAAGCATGGAACTTATCAATTGGGAGCACGAGGGTGTCTGACATTTATCTGCGCCAAATCCTTAATAGAATTCGCGTGGACACAGGGCCCAATTCACCAGCTCGAGGAGTCCAGGAAGTATTGGCGCCAGCGCTGCTTCGATGGGCAGGCGGGTCCCTAGTCAGCATGGAGCCAAGTGGCTCATTCGCGAAAGGGACCGCCATCCATGGAGGCACTGACATCGACATTTTTGCATCTCTTTCGAGCAGTGTCTCCGAAAGTCTCTCGCAGATCTATAGTTCACTTTTCCATCGACTGCGGAACGAAGGCTTTAATCCGCGACCTCAAAACGTATCAATTGGGATCAAAGTGGGACCCTACGAGGTCGACGTTGTGCCTGCCCGTCGGCAAGCGCCCAGCGGCCAATTCCACAGTCTATACCGCCGAAAGGCACAGACATGGATGCAAACGAATGTAGTCAGCCACATAAACGCAGTTCGCAATTCGGGTCGCGCCGAAGAAATAATGCTCGTGAAGGCTTGGCGAAATCAAAAAGGGCTTAAGTTTCCTTCGTTCTACCTAGAACTCGCAACGATCGAAGCCTGCCGAGGTCGCAAAGTCGGGCACCTTTCTGAAAATTTCTTGGCAACACTTGCCTATATCCGTGACCACATCGAAACGGCTACTTTCATCGATCCCGCCAACACAAACAATGTAATCTCGGAAGAACTTACCTTGGAGGAGAAACGAGCAGTCGCCTCTGCCGCATCCGTTGCACGGCGAGCCACCAATTGGAACCAAATCGTAGTATGAACTGGTCTCTTCCCGCTCTCCTTGATGAGCTCAGTGTTTCAGTAAGCTCCGACCTTCAGCGTGCGCGAGCAACCCTCGGTCACCCTACTGACCTTGGAGACGCTACCGAAGGAATCTGGATTGATCTGTTCAACAAATACCTACCTCGCAGATACCACGCCATCAAAGCAACTGTGGTCGACAGTAATGGCGCATTCAGTGATCAAATAGACGTTGTCATTCATGACCGTCAGTACACGCCACTCTTGTTCACGTTCAAAGATAAGCATGTTGTGCCGGCTGAGAGCGTCTACGCAGTGTTCGAGTCGAAGCAGGATCTGAACCTGAAAAACCTCGAGTATGCCAAGGATAAGGTCGCCTCTGTCCGCGGATTGCACCGAACCTCGCTCCCGATCCCAACTATCGACGGCACTAAGAAGGCAAAGGCCCTGACACCGATCATAGGTGGCATTTTGACCCTTGGCGCAAAATGGAGTCCCGCCCTAGGCGACACCCTAACGGGGCATCTCGAAAATGGACCCGCAGAAGAACGCCTTGACCTTGGCTGCGTTGCGGATGAGGGGAGCTTTTGGACAAATGAAGCCGGCGTCTACTTGTTTGACAGACGAACGAAGCCCGTCACTCGGTTTCTATTGGAACTGATGTCGAGGCTACAGACGGTCGCTACCGTGCCCATGATCGATTTGCGGGCCTATGCGGCGAAGTTGGATTAGATCTCGCAGACGACGGGGATTTCTAAGCGGTTGGAAGCACAAAGCTTTCGCCACACGTCACGGACCTAGCCGGTCCTGCCTCCAGCCGCAAGGTATCCCGAGACTTTCCGGAGCCGGCCGAGACCAGCATACCCCTCGATCAACATCAGCGCCGGCTGTGCCAGCCTCCGACCGACCGGCCGTTGCTCAGGCGAACCCAGCGGAAGACCAGCATGAGAGCGAGTGTCGTGACCACCAGTCCTACAATGTCCCCCAGCGCATAGATCGCGAACACACCGAGCGCTTTGCTCGTCAGGATCTCGGTCGAGAAGACGATCGACTGCCCGGCTGAATTGAGCAGGGACGAGACCACACCCGCCACGAGCACATGCGTCCAGTGAATCTGGCGGCTTGAGCTGGCGTAGGCCGGGTATCCGAACAGGCGCATACCCTCGAATGCCAGGAACGCGCTTGCTGCACCCACCAGGAGCGACTTCAGCATGACGGGCGTCAGGACCGCCGAAGCAGCGCCGGGCGTGAACAGCACTTCCGAGAGCAGCGCACCCACGAACAACGCCGGAACGGCCTTCCACCGAAAGAGCCAGGTCGCGAGCACGCGGATCCCATGTGGCAGGTAGACGAGGCTCGCGAATGTCGTGATGTCCGGCAGGAAATGGGACTGGAATGGCGTTATCAGGAGGGCCGTGAACCCGTGGGCGATGATATAGGCCAAGGTCACGACGAGAGCGACGCTGAAATATTGCATTAGGTGGACCGAATAAATTTTGGTCTTGTTACCCTAAGCGCGGGAGACTTTCCACCAGTTCCCACTGAACAACGTAAGAACCGGGGTAGCCCTTGTCCGCCGGCACGAGAAGCCCGAGGCCGAACAGTCGCGTGATCGCTTGCTGGACAACCTCCGGCGCCACGCGTTCCAGCAAGGGATGGTTTTGAATGCAATCCTTCACCAGGATCTTCTCTTTCGCGAGGCAGAGACTGCGCGCCGCGAGAAGGACATCGCGCTCGACCCGAGCCAAATTACTCAGGCCAGCTTCGCGCTCGACCTGCCGCAGGAGATTGCGCAGCTCGTAGATTGATTGAAGTTTGTCCATCCCGTTGACCCCACGTCACTGAGCCGCATCTTTAGACCAGAGCTCACCGTGACAAACAAGCTTAATTTTCAGTCAGTTATGATCTAAGCAGTTAACAAATATGGCTTTTTTTGGACACGGCCCCTGTGCAGGCACACTGCTAGGCCGACGTCAGCGGTCAGCCCCACCGCCGGGCCGCATGGTATCCCGAGCCTTTGCAGGGCCAGTCGCGATGGGACCTACCCTCTAGCACGCTCCGGCATACTCCTACCACCGACATTCCCCGAAGTCGGCCAAGAATGGCCCACAGCCGCGACCATCTCCGGAGCCGGTTGACGTCCTCCGAGGCGATATGGGACCTATTGCCCGTGTCGTGGACGACAGACAGGAAGACAACTGGCGGACATCCCCGCCGATGATCGACCAAGGGAGGTTCTCATGATCGAAGACTGGACCAACGTGCAGATCCTGGAGTGCATCTCCGACTTCGATGGACCTGTGACCGTCATCAAGCAATCAGATGGAGAGGCGACCCGCTACGTGCTCGGGAACGGTGATCCGGTGAAGCTCAACATGGACGGGACATTCACGGATCCGCAGCATCAGTCAGTCCTGTCCGTAGTAGCATACGCTCACTGACCGACGGACGCCTCACCTGTCTCGCCCGATCCGATAGTTCCGCCACGCGATCGCGATAAGGATCCCGGCGAGGCAGGACTTGCTGAACGCGGCCAGCCCCTCGAACCCAACGCCGTTGACCCTCTGCACCATGGTCAGGAGGATCGACATGCCGAGCAAGGCGAGGAACCCCGCGAGGACCCGTCCGGGCGGGACAGCTCGCGCGTATTGATGGGACAGCCACCAGCACGCGAGGACCGCCACCAGCGACGAGACATGGTTCCAGAGATCGAGCAAGGTCATTTCGCCTTCTCCTTCAGGATGTGCTGGCGAAACGCCCGGATGGCCGCGAGCCCGCCCTCCCCCATGACGAAGCCGGCCGCGAGGTAGGAAGACACCCCGGCGCCCGTCGCGGCCGCGATGACATGGCCAACGACACCGCCCAGGAAGACGGCGCTCGCGCCGCCTGCGATGCCCTCGATCACCCGGCGTCGCCAATGATGCTCAGGTGCATAGATCGCCCGCACGAAGGCCCCTGCGGCACCGGAGACGATCAGCGCCTTCACGTGATCCGGCAGGTCGGCGAGGACCTGCGGCATTTTATCAATCATTCTTTAGGATCTCCGCGATGCTGGTCAGTTTGTCGTTGGCGGTGTCGAGCCCGCGGCGCAGCGCGATCGCGCAGGTGCCGAGAGCGCGAACCGTGTCACCTGGCGGGCAGGTGACGATCTCGGGGCGCAGGAGCTCGGCCGGGATGGGCTGGGCGACCGGGATCTGCTCACCGCACGCGGTCAAGAACAGCGCGGCCATAGTCAGAAAGCGGCGCATCGGCTCCCTCCATGTTGTCGAGGTCTTTGGCGATCTGCTCCCACCGCTGCCGCTCGGCGGTCTGGAACTGGATATGCGCATCGAGGACCCGTGCGGCTTCTTCGTGGGCCTCGATCGTGCGCAGGGCGGCGTCACGCTCGCGCGTGAGATCGGCCACGTCCTGCCGCAGCGACAGGATCCACCAGGTCCCGCCGGCCGCCGCCGCGAGCGCCAGCCCGAGGGCGGCGAGGATAAAGGTCAGGCGGCTCACTTTACCCCGGCCGCCCACTTCTTCACGCGGTCGCGGATGACCCACAGGAACGCCGCCCCGGCGATCACCACGGCAGTCGCAACGATGATCTGGGCTGTGCGGTCGAGCGAGCCGAGGGCGGTCGCCCCCGTGGTCACGGTCGCGAGAAGCCCGGCGGCGCCGGCCTGCACGGTCTTGGACTGCGCCACGGTCGAACGGGCCGCCGTCTTGCGTTCCAGCCAGCGCGGGACGTTGAAGCCCGGGCAGGCCTTCGCGGCATACTGGTTGTGCCCGGACACTTTCGTGATGCCGAACTCGGACTTCAGCCCCGCGATCAGCTTGCGCAGCGCAGCGTCCTGCTCCGGCGTGAAATGTTCCTCGAAGGCGTCGTTCTCGCTCGAACCATGCCCGCCGAACAGGCTGATGCCGATGGTGCCGGTGTTGTGCCCTTGCGTGTGCGCACCAACCTGCGCGAGCGGCCTGCCGGTCGCCACGGTCCCGTCCCGGTCGATCAGGTAGTGATAGCCGATGTCGCGCCATCCGCGATCTTGGACGTGCCAGCGCCGTATCTCGGCCACCTTCGCGCTGGTCGGTTTCGATGCCCACCAGTCGGCGCGCGTGGCCGTGCAGTGAACGATGATCTCGGTGATCGGGCGCATTGCAATTCTCCTCTGGTACCGGTGCGCGACGGGCGCCCGGATGATGCGGGAAACGATGGTGTTCGGGGTCTACGGCGCGATAAGCGCCGCGTATTCCGAGAGTTCGGAGGTGGTCATGTCGCGGTGTCAGAGAAGCCCGGACACGTCGTATTCGAGCAACCGGTTCAGCTCCGGGTTGCCGTAGTGAAAGTTCGCGTCGTTGTTCAGGTAGAGTGTGCCGTTGTGAACCGCCGCACCCTCAATGGCGTCGGCCCCCGACATGGTAAGCAGGCGCTCGCGGACGATCGATCCCGTGGAAATGTCCGCAACGAGCGCAAGGCCGGAAGTTCCGTTCGGGCCGTAGGTGATCAGTATCTTGCCGCCGCCGAGGTAGTGCAGCATATCGGGAGACCCCACGCCGAGGGCGGGGTATTGGTATGTCAGCGCTCCATCCGACAGCGGGCGACGTTTTAGAACGCCCGCATCATCCAACGTCAGAAATTGCCCCCGGTCGTAGTCAACGGCGAGGCCATTGGTGTCGTCGGGCACGTCGATCTGCCGCACTAGGGACCAGTCGGACAGCTCAACCTCGATGATGACAGTGCCGGTGCCGTCCGTGTCCTTGGCGACGGCATAAACTGAGCCACCGTGAACCGCGACGCCCTGCACGGAAAACTTGTTGTCCCCCACGCCCAGCGTTGCGAGCCTCGTCCGACTTTGCTGCACATAGCCATCGTTGTAGTGGACCAAGCCCGCATCAAAGGTAGTTCCACCCTGCACCCTACCATCATCGCCCACAATCCAGCCGCCGTCAGGATGACGCGCCAGCCCGGTGTTTACGGGCGGTCTGGACCCTCCGGTGATGTTCGGCAACGTCGTCGCTGCTTGCATTGTGAGACTGGACGTGATGGGCAGCGATGGCGTGATCAGAGACATGACCCCCCCGGAAACGGAGACCTGCTTCGGGTCCGCAGCGTTGGTCATGCCAGCGAGCGCAGCCGCATACTGAGCGTCCGAAATGGTGATCCCGCCCGCGATTTCATAGGTGCTAACCTTGCCGGAAATAGCGTAGGGCATCAGATGACCCTCATGTAGAAAGTCGCTGATATATCCTTGCCGTGGGTATCGGTTCCGGTTCTCGCGTTCGGGGAGTTGGCGCTATTGAAGGAAAGGTTGTTGTCTCCGCCAGAGCCTGTCGCGCCCCGGCTGTTAGATCCAGCGACCCGCGAGAAAGCGCCACTTGCTCCCGAAATCCCGCCCCACGCGTTATCCGGCAGTGTCCCGGTGATCTGCTGCATCTGATCCATGCGCACGACACCGGATGTGGTGCCCGCGATGATGTAGCGGCCCTCGGTGTTGATCAGGCTCACGGTCTGCCCGGTCATCGGACCTCCGACGATCTGCGCGGTCGCAACGACCAAGGGCGCGGACCCGGTAACGCTCTCGCTGGCCAGAAGGCCCTCGTTAAACTGCCCGGCACCCGTCAGACCCGCCGTCAGCTTGATGAACTTCTGAGTGCCCGCGTTGCTCGGAACAACCGCTCCGGTCAGGTGATCCCAGACGGGGAACGGCATTCCGATGGGCATGATCGCAAAGGTACCCAGCGCGTCGAGAATGGTCTCCGTATCACCGCCAATAGCACCTGCGAGCCAGTCGAAATTCAGGTTCGACTTGGGCACCAGTTCGGAAACGATCCAGGTCACGAGAGCATCGAAGTTCTCATGGTAGGTCGCCGGGGACTCCGGATCCGGTAGGTTCTCGGTGTCATAGGGCTCGAGAGCGCTATAGGGCATCAGATCACTCCTGCGTTGACGGCTTGAAAGACGTAGTCTTTGGGAATCTCGACCGGCATTTCGTCCAGACTGAGATAACCGTAGTTGATGAGCTCAGGCCTGTTTTCGGTCGCCCAGGTCAGCACCTCGAGCCCATCGATCTCATCCATGATCAGGTCGATTCCATGGAACCCGGCCTGTGCGCAGCGCACGGTATAGGTGGTGTCATGGGCCGTAGGCCGACGCGTGGCCTTGGTGATCCCGAAGCTGGTAGAATAGGTCGCGAAGGTCTTCCTTCGGATCCGCGTTGTCGGCGCGAACAGCGTGTCGCCGAACTTGACCGCACGGCAGGCGAGGAGAAGCCCGAGCGCCGGCGCCGGGCCCTCGAGCGTGACCCGTATCCGCGCGCCGGCGAACCCTGCCATGCCTTGGAGCACCTTTCGGCGCAGAATTGGATTGAACACCGTGTTTCGCAGGTCCCAGTAGTTGTCGACCGGAACGGGCCCAGCCAAGACTTCCCGGGTTTCGAGAACGGTACTTCCTGAAATGACTTCGACTGTTGTCCTGGTCGCCTCGAGACCCAGAAGCCCGATCGAGTTGAAACCATCCACGGCTTCCACCTCGAGCACGAGCGGCGTATCCCCCGTCGTGCGCGACGACCGGATGCCATCGAGGAACCGACGGATGTTCGTGGCACCCACGGTGATCCACCGTGCGCCCTCGAGCTCCTGCACCTCTTCCGAGGGCTGAAACCCGAGGTTTCCGTCGATGCTGGACACATAGACGACGCCCGCATCGATCACGAAGTCGCCGAGCGCATAGGTCGTCGCCGGATTGAAAAGGGGAGCATCATCCTCGGCCTCGCTGACCGAAACCAGTGAGAGGGCGATGGGCTTGCCGACGTACATCGTCTACCTCAGCTATATTGCGACATGGAAAGGGCGTCCTCGGCACTGCGGGTCGACCGCAGGAGCAGCTTCTCGACGCTGAGCAGGATCTCGGTCTGGCGGGCCAGTTCGGCGTTCTGCGCGCCCAGCGTGTCAGCCGTGAACCGCCCGGCGTTCTGCATCTCGTGGGCGAGCTTTGCCTGCCAGCTGGTGGCGAACCGCCCCTCGTCGAGGCCATAGGCCGCCCGCATCGACAGCGCCGACGCCCGCATGGCGTCCGTCGCATCGGTCACCTGGTCGAAGACCGGCGCGATCTCGATGAGCGCCGCGTAGGCCTTCCGCCCCGACGAGGTCATCAGGTTCTGACTGAGGACCAGGTCCTTGAACGCGGTGTCGGTCTCCGGGATCGCGAGCCCGAGCTTGCCGAACGTCTCGGAAATCCGCGACCGCATATAATCGAGCTTCTCTTCGTCAGTGAAGAACCACTCGAAGAACGCGCCGGTCTTCGTGGCGAGCGCATCGACACCGCCGGCGAGCGTAGTAAGCGACTGGGCGGCCGAGGCAAAGCGCCTCAGGTCGATCTTGCCGGCCTTGCCCGCGACGCCGCCGAACAGGTCGAACGCCATGCCGAGCGGCTCGAGGATGATCTGGACGCCCGACAGGGCCTGCGCGGCTGCCGTGGTGATCTTGGCGACGGCTTTGCTGAGCGCATCGCTGTAACGGTCGAAGATCTTCTGGACGGCCGAGGAGACCTCTTCCTTGCTGAGCCCCTCGGTCTTGATCTTCGTGATCTGGATCCGCACCCGGTTCATCAGTGAGTTGGGCACGGTCACCCCGAGGGTTTCGTAGACACCGACGATGGTCTTGCGAACGGCGTTGACCTGACCCTGCAGCATGTTCCGCATCGACGAGGAAAACGACTTGTCCTGATCATACTCGCGCTTGAACAGGCCCCAGAAGGTCGTGCGCTTGTAACGATCGTAGGACGAGCCCTGGACCTGACCGCCACCGATCCCGATCTTGAGCCCCGTCCCGATCTGCTCGGTCTTCGAGAAGTTCTTGATCAGGTTGAACGCCGCGATCCCCGCACCGATGAAGGGCATGGCCCCCGACAGCGCCGTGCCGAGCGCCGCGATCCCGCCACCCGAGGCGAGCCCGGCCAGCCCGGAAGACACCGACTGCGCCGCCGTCGCGAAGCCAGCGCCGAAGCCGGCCGGGTTGAAGATCGCGCCCGAAAGGGCCTCCCCTGCCGTCGACTTGATGTTGCTCCAGAGGTTCTGGAACATCGAGCCGGGGTTCGACACCGCATCCTGCAGGAACGAGGTCCCGATGCTGCGCGTGCTCGACCGAAGCCCGTCCATATAGGTCTGCGCCGCACGGGCGGCGTCGGACAGCTCCGCGGTCATTTCGCGCGCACCGGCAGCACCGGTCGTGCCCAGGTCGGCGCCAGCGCGCGCCGCGTCACGGAGCTTGTCCTCGAGGACCTGAGCCTGATCGGCCGTGTCCTCGACCCCGGTCAACATGCCTTCGATGGCGCGACGGACGGAACCCTGACCCCCTTCGAGACCCGACACGAGGCCTTCGACGACCTGACCACCAATAACGGTGGTGACCTTTGATGGGGACCTGATTTGCAGCTTGTCTCGAATCCACTTCGGCATGAGGTCGGCAAGCTCGGACACGTCAATACGAAGTTTCTCACGAATATTCGCGATCCCGGTTCTGATGCCCTCCACGATGTTGGTGCCGACGTCTACGGCGGCATTCCAGAGGTCCTGACCGAACGACGCTATTTCGGCAGCTAGTTCTGCCCCGAGGTCCGAGATGACAGCCACAGAATCTTGAACGACCGGCAGCAGCCCCGCGATTATTTCCTTCGTGAAGTCTGTTGCAGCGCGTCGACCTTCCATTGCCATTTCCACAGCGGATGAGGCGATCTTGTCGACGAGAGGCTTTAGCGGGTTCATGTTCAATACAAACGATGCGAGGCCTTCGATTGCCGTCTTGGCCGCTGTGATCGCCGTGCCCCAGTCCCCATCGAACGCCGCCTTCACCGCTGTGATCCCGTTCGTGATCGCCAGTTGGATCCCCGCGAAAGCCTGCTCGACGTTCATGACAAGATCGCGCACATACTGCGCGGCGGCCGGAAAGGTCTCGCTGAAGGCCGCAAAAAGCCGCGCGGTCGCCTCCCGGATGCGGTCCCAGTTCAGCGCGATCGCGATCCCGGCTACCGCCGCACCCGCAACGAGCAGTCCCATGGGAGACAGGACCGCGAGCAGGAGACCAGCCAGGGGAGCGAGCGCCATGACAGTCAGCCCGATCCCGGCCACCAGCGGTCCGAGCGCGGCGGCCAGCGCTGTGCTCATCGCGACGAGCTTCTGCCCCCGTGGCGACAGGTCCTGGAACCACTGGGACAGGTCCTTCACCTTGTCGGTGAGCCAGGTGAAGGCAGGCACCAGCGCTTCGGCGAACTGGGTGAACACGGGCATGAGTCCAACGAGGCTCGCCTGCAGCTTCGTCCTCAGGATCTCGCCGACGATCTGGAGCTCCTGTCGCGACAGTCGGGCCGCCGCGACGACATCCTCATCCAGGGCGAGCCCCATCGCAGAGGCGGCTCTGGTCATCTCGTCGATGGCAAAACCGCCATCGCGGAAGACAGGGATGAGGGCCGTCGCATCGGACGCGAGGGCCTCCATGTAGAAGGTCATCTCCTGCTGGCTGACACCGGCTTTTTCGAGGCTCGAGATATAGAGTTGCAGCGCATCGGCCGAGTTCAGTGACCGGAACTGGTCTGCCGTGACCCCGACCTTCGGTGCGATGTTCTCGAAGAAATCTGCCATCGGACCGGCGCCGGTCTGCAGGAAGTCGCCGACCTTGTCGTTCACATCCTTCAGGATGTCGGCGAGCTTCTCCTGCTCGATGCCCATGACGGAGGCCGATAGCGCGAGGACCTTGAACTCCTGCATCCCGACGCCGGCAATCCGTGCCTGGTTGTCGAGGTCGATCATCGCATCCGCTGCCTTCGTCGCGGCATGCGTGACCCCGGCCAGCGGCGCCGTGATCGCGGCCGTCAGCCCGGCCCCGACATTGCGCATCGACTTCCCGAAGCCGGTCATGCTGCGCTGGAGCATGGCTGTCCGCTTGGCCGCGGCGTCCGCCCCTTTCTCGAACGCCCCTGTCTCAAGCGACAGGACAGCGCGCAGCATGCCGACAAGCGCCTTCATTGGATGATCTCTCCGGTTGTGCTGGTGTGCATGAAACGGATCATGCGCTCGATCTCGTCATCGGATTGCGCCGCGCGGCGGCCGTTCCCGGTGTCGATGATCTTCTCGGGTGCCGGGTAGGATCCCGGCGAATGCGTGGCGATGGCGGTCAGCTGGCCTGACAACCACGCCTGGTACTGGACGAGGGCACGTTCCCTATCGAACCGCGCCGACGCCCCCTGCATGATCACGCGGTATTCGCGCAGCGTGATGTGCCAGAACTGGCCGGGAGGAAACCCGGCCCCGGTCCAGTCCTGCCACAAGGCGGCCCAGTTCAGGCCGCCGCTTTTCCGTTTCCCACGGCACCGCCCTTGGACCCGTCCTCGGCATCGGCCTCTGGCAGGGAAGCGGTCATCGCCCCGTTGATGATGCCCATGATCGCCTCGAGCCCGCCGGCGGCATCGATGATGTCACCGGCCTGCTTCTGGGTGACCTCCGGGTGGTGCTCGATGAGCCCCGCCCAGAACATGGTCCGCAGATCCTTGAGCGAATGGCTCTCGGCTTCGAGGAAGGCGTCGATCTTCTTTCCGACGGCCTCCTCGAGCTCCACGAGGGCATTGGTGGTGAACTGAAGCGTCCAGGTCTTGCCGTCGGCTTCGAACGTCTTGCGCGAACGCGGGTCCATTCCCTTGCCCATGCAGATCTCCTCTTTCCGTGAACTCAGGTGCCCGCCGTCCAGCTGGGCTGGCCGGTGACCTTGAAGGTGGCCGAGACGATGAGTTCGCCGTCGACGTTGATGGTCGGAGGCTCGAGGTTCGTGATGAACGCGGCGTAGCCCCAGACGGCGCCGTTGCTCATCTCCATCTCGTAGTAGCCCGGATCGTCATCCGCGAAATCGACGAGCAGCTCGTCATAGGCGGCATCGGTCGCACCGAGGTAGAGCTCGACCGAGAACTCGCCGCCATCACGCAGGTCCGTGATGAACTCGCGGTATCCGCCCGGGCTTTCCAGATGCGTCACATCCTTCGTGCCCCGGGACAGTTTGGCGGGGGTCAGGCTGCGCACCTTGGCGATCGCCGTCATCACACCACCGGACAGGCCGGTATCGGAACGCTTGAAGGTGGTTCCATAACCCGTTTTCGCGTCTGCCATGTCAGGTCTCCTTGCTCCAGACGACTTCGAAATCCATCGACACGCGGGACAGGATCCTCGTGCCGTCGGCATCGACGGGACCTATGTCCCGCCGCATCTCTTTGGTGATCCGCTCGAACCGGATGCCGCCGGACACCGCGGCATATCCATTGAGCAGGTCCTCGATTGCATCCGCGACCGCCACTGCGTCCGCGAGCCGTTCACCCCAGGCATCCGTCTGAAGCCGCGCGAACCGAAGGCCCGTGGGCCCCTCGAGGTGCATCGGCTCCACCTCGCTGATCTCCTGCAGGATGAGGTAGGGCGCGCCTGCCTCACCCGGCGGAAGCGTCAGCCAGTGGACCCGCGTCCCGACCAGCGCCTCGAGGTCCGGATCCGCGAGCAGGAGAGAGGTCAGCGCCGCCTTCATCGGCCACGCGCCATGAAACGGCGCACGGCCCGCATGACATCCCGGCGCATTTCTTCGACCATGATGTCCCAGACTTCGCGCTTCTTCGCGTCCCAGGCCGGCCGCATGAAGGGATGCGCCGGCATCTTGTGGCTGCCGAACTCGTTCACCATCGCGGCCGCGTAGGGCTTCCGTTCCGGCTTGCGATCCTGGTGGATCGAAGTGAGCACGCCGACATGCATCGACACCTCGTTCCCGGCATCGCGTTTTCCGCCTCGTGTGTTCGACCGCGATGTGATCCCGATGGACCGATGAAGGTCATGCGCGGCCGTCGCCGGATCGTCGGCGGCGTTCGCTTCGGCCTGCGCCTTCACAGGCTCGAGCGCCTTGCGCAGGACCCGGCGTGCCGAAGATCGCGCGACGGTGTGCGGCAGGTCCATGAGCATCTTCTCGAGCTCGCGCCCGCCTTCGAACTTGAGGTCGAACTCCATCAGACCATCTCCACCGTCGTGATCTCGAGCAGGCGATGACGGCCGCCGCGCAGGCTTTCCTTCACGCCGGTGATGTTCCAGGTGGCGCCGTCCGCCACCATCACGTCATTGGCCGCGATCGTCCGCGTCTTCGGCGTCGAGGCGACCAGCCATCGCGTCTGCAACCCGGCGAGCTGGACACCGTCCGCCAGGCGCTCCTTGTCCGACATGTCCTCCCGCGCCGCCCAGGCCTCGACGAAGGGGGCGGCGGTCGGGACCGCAGCAGCCGGTTCCGGCTGGATCGCCTCGTTGAGCGCGTTGCGGGTTTCCGCGACGAGCCCGGCACCGCCAGCCGCGCTGTAGCGGTAGACCGCCACACGGCGGTCCAGGTTTCCGATCCCGACGCCCATCAGACGAAGTTGCGCCGGAAGGGCGCGCACATGGTCTGCACGCCAAGCGGAATGGCCGCCATCGCGCCACCGGCCACCGCCTCCCGGTTCTGGTAGAAATGCGCCGCCAGGAGACGCGCCGATTGCACGATCGGCATTGGGACATCCTCGGCGGTATCGCCAAACCCCGCGGTGAAGGTTACGGACACCGGACGCGGCAGATCCGCATCCAGCGACGGATAGGCGAAGGCAGATCGGAACTGCACCCAGACCCTGCCACTGTCATCGACCAGATCGTAGTAGACCGGATCGACGGTCTGCGCCTCGCCCTCGGTGTCCACATAACCGACCGCCACCTCGGACACGTCGACCAGCGGCAGAGCGACACGCCCGGACCACGCCGCGACCGAGAGCCGCCACTCAGCGTTCAGAAGGCACCGCCCGAGATAGCCGTTCGGCCCGTCGAGATGACCGACAGCCGCCCGCACGTAACCCTCGATCAATTCGTCCTCGTGTTCCTCGAGGACACGCAGATGGGTCTTCATGTCCTCGACCGAGATCAGCTCGCCAGCTGCAGGAGCGACGAGGCTCAGGTTCATTCGGCGTCACCCTCGTCGGCCGCACCCTCATCGTCGGGGAGGTCCGCCTCGGACTTGTTCTTCTCGGCGACGACGGCCTTGTTCTTGGGCTTGGGTGCCGCCTTCGGTTTTGCGGGCGCTTCGTCTTCGCCATGCAGCACGAGAACGCCGCGTGCGACGAGGTGATCGACCTCGCCCGGCTGCGCGACGCGCTTTTCGCCTACGGCGTACCAGCGATCACCCTGGTGCGGACGCTTCACGTCATAAGTCTGCTTCGCCATGGAACCCTCCGTTCGATGTCATCGGTTCAGGAAAGGGGGCGGTCTCCCGCCCCCTCGATCAACCGACGCTCTTAGGCGATGCGGCCGAGATCGCCGTAGACGAAGGCCTCGGGCCTGTAGACCGCCAGGGCCAGCCGTTCGTCCGCGAGGATCGTGACCAGTCCCTTGGTGAAGTCGTCGTTCTCGTAACCCACTTCGACGCGGGTCTGCTCGCGGTCGAACACCTGCGCCTGGCTGTCGAAGGCCCCGGTCAGGAACTTGTCGACCGTCATCGCGGGCGTTTGCACCACGGGCAGACGCCACAGGGTCGGCGTCGCGCCACTCTGGGGGTCGCCGATGATGTAGTTCCCGATGTCGTCCTTGAGGGTCTCGATGAAGGCCCAGTCGATCGGGTTCAAGACGAACGCGGACGAGGGGAACTCAGCGAGATACACCTGCAGAGCGGCGAACCGCAGCGTGTCGACGAGGTTCTCTGCAGTCAGCGATCCAGGCACGGAATACGCCGTCGCCTCGGTCACGAGACCGGACAGGTTCTGACCAGTGCCGTCACCAGACAGGAGCTGAACCTCTTCCTTGAAGTCGACACCGTAGCGCAGGCGACCGTCGATCATCGAGGCGAGCATCGGCGCGTCGTTCAGGACTTCACGCGAGGCCTTCATGTAGTGACCGATCGTGGCCACGTTCCCATTCACGAGTTCGAGCTTGACGTCGGACTCGGCCCGCTTTGCGCCCTCGGCCACCGGCGCGGCCGAGTTGGTGAACCCGGTTTCCTGCACATACTGCACCACGTTCGACTCGGTGCGACCGGACATGAGCAGATCGCGGATCGTCATGCGACGGTTTGGCATCATCTGCACACCGGGCAGGCGCGCCGGCGCAATGGCGTCACCGGCCGAGCCCGCGGCGTCGGTGGTGAGCGACGTGATCGTCGCCTTGACCATCATGTCAGCCTTGCCTTTGGTCGGACGCCCGTCGAGGAAGGACTTCACGCCTTCGTCGTCCACGAACATCTGGCCGAGCGACCGCGATGCGCCTTGGCCGGGATCACGCACGCCTTTCTGTTCAAGCACAGCGACCTGCTCGGTAAGCTCGCCCATCTTGAGAAGCGCCTCGTCGATCTGCTCCTTCAGGCCTTCGGTCAGTTTCTCGCCCTTCTCGGCGCGGCCAAGCGCCTCGTCAGCTTTGGCGCGGATATCATCCTGCGCCTTCTTCAGGTCCGCCGCGAGCTGCTCGGGCGTCAGTTTCGGATCCGACATCGGAATCTCCTGTGATGATGTGGTTAGGTCGGGCCTCAGCCCATGAGCACCGCCGCGAAACGCGCGAGTGCATCGTCCGCGTCATCGGCAAGATCCCCTTGCCCTTTCAGGTGGAGGCGCGCGGCACGCTCCGCCTGCGCATTCGAAAAGCCCAATCCCTTGAGCCAGGTCTCGAATTGCCGCTCTGTCAGCCGGTCCCCGGCCTTGAGCATTACGGTGAGTTCGTGAACCGCCTTCGCCGCTTTCACGCTGGCGATGGTCGCGTTCTCGTTCGCGGGTGTCGACACGACCGACACCTCGATCAGGTCGAGCTTCTCGAGCGTCCAGACACTGGTCTCGGTGTCGACCGAGTATTCCTTGATCCGGTAGCCGATCGACAGCCCGTCGATGTCGCCATCCTTGAGCAGCGCGAGTGCCTCGGCCCCGCGCCGGACGGCGAGGTTGAGCTTTCCTTTCACGAGGAGCCCGTGGTCGTCTTCGCGCATCTCGGTCCAGCGCCCAATGGGCTCGTGACTGTCGTGCTGCCAGAAGAGCTTCGGCATGGTGCCCTTGGCCCGGTGCTTGTCCAGGCTGTCGGCATAGGCACCGGGGGCAATCACGTCGCCATAGGCGTCGGGTTCCCCACCAAAGGTCGAGGCATAGCCCTCGATCACGCCGGTTTCGTCGTCGAGCGCCTTGATCTCCATGATCGGCGCGGATTTCTGTTCACTGGCCATTCCCTGCCTCCTTGCCCGTATCGGTGATCGGAACGTTCTGCATCTGCATGCGCGGCACCTCGCCGCCTGTGACCGGCTCGAGCCCTTCCAGCGCCCGGACCTCGTTGATCGTCATCCAGCCATTGCGCAGCGCGCGCTCGTAGAACTCCGACCGCGCCTCGCTGTCGGACCGCAACAGCCCCTCGACGTTGAACTTGATCCCGATCCCGCGCGCCCGGTCCGCCGGGGTCAGGAGCTGTCGCTCGAGACCCGTCTCGATCCGCTTGATCCGAACCCGGAGCGTGAAGGTCAGGAAGCCCAGCATCTGCTGTTCGAGCCCTGACCCCCAGCTCGTCGCCTTGTCCGTGTGGCCGACCATATGCGGCGGCACCTGGAAGAACCTGCAGATCTCCTCGACCGAGAAGCGACGCGCTTCGAGCATCTGCGCATCCTCGGGATTGATCATCATCGGCTCCCAGCTCACCCCGCCCTCGAGGATCATCGGCCGCCCGGCGTTGCGCGCACCGAGGTGCCGCTCCACCAGCCTCGTCTCCGCGATCTGGCGTTGCTCGGCCGTCAGGAACTCCTTGAATGTGAGCGCCCCGGACGGCTGCATCCCGTTCTCGAACATCGCCGCCGCCGAGCGGTCGATCTGGCGCGCGAGCCCGAACGAATTGCGCGCGAAGGCGAGCGTCGACAGCCCGCCAAGAGGATGCCCCCCGAACCCCCGCAGGTGGACGATCTCGCGTTCTCCCGCCTGGTGTTGCTTCCCGCGGTCATCGGTCCAGCGATATCCGAGAGCACCGTCCGACGCCCGATAGACCTGCACCTTCCCCGGGTGCAGCGGCTCCAGCCCGATCACCCTGTCGGTCGCGCCCATGATCTTGCGCGCAAAGCCATTGCCCCAGAGCTCGATGGCAAGGGCCTGATGTTCGATGAACTCGAGCGCGGTCTGATCTGCGTTCGGCGCTTCCCGCAAGACGCGAGACAATGGGTGGTCACCCAGGACCTCGCGGCGGCCGTCCGCACCCTTGCGCGTGATCTCGACTGGCAGTGACGCAAGCGTGCCTGCGATCAGGTTCGTGCAGGCCCAGACCGTGGCCAGCGCCATCGCCGAGCTCTCCGTGATCGGTGTTCCGGCCGACGACCCGCTGGCAACACGCCATCCGGTAGGGTCGGTCAGCGACAGTTCAACACGCGGCTGAAGGGCCGACTTGATGCGTGTCCAGATGCCCAAAGGTTACGCCCCCAGCGCTTCGAAGTAACTGTTGATGCCGCCCCCGGCCGCAACCGGGTTCAGGTCCATGAGGATCGCGGCGTTGAAGAGCGCGATCAGCGGGTCGATCTTGCAGGCGCCGGCGCGGGCCTTGTTGATGATCGTGTTGTTGCCCCGGGTCTCGGCCTTCGCGTTCCCGATCGACCAGCGCATGATGCCCTGTCCGCCGTGCCGGAACCGGCCGTCGAGGAAGCGACGCTCGAGCCCCTTGATGGCGCCGTTCAGCTTGTATCCTTGGCCGACGCCATAGAACGCCTCGGGCGAGAACCCCGCGGCCTCGAGCTCATCGAGCAGCGCCGCGACCCCGTGCGGATCGAGGCCCACGAAGCCCGCCTCCGGATAGAGCGCGGCGTCGCGCGGGATCGTGACGAGCTCGGCCATCTGGCGCGCGTGCTCCTCGCTGTCCGGCTCGATGACCAGGTCACCGTCTGCCTCGAACTCCTCGAGGATCGGCGCGATCTCCTTGCGCCGCGTCAGAGCGTCCGGCGACACCCAGGCGCGCCCCCAATGGAGCAGCCGGCGGGTCTTCTTTTCCCGGCCGAGGAAGGCGAGCGCGGAGAGGTCATCCGCGCCGCCCATGTCCCCGCCGACCACCACGACCTCGGATCGCTCCATCAGCGCGTAGAGGTCCGCCAGTCCCGGATCGACCAGCTTCTGCCAATAATCCGCCCCGACCCAGCGCTCCGAGTGCAGCCCGAGACCGATCTCGACGTTCAGATGCTGCGACGCGAAGAGCGCCTCGGCCTCTTTTCCCCTGCCCTGTGCCTTGCGCCATTCGTCCTGCAGGAACTCGATCGACACCGACCGCTCGAGGTTTGGATTGACCATGCCCCAGGTCTTTTCGTCCCGCCACGCTTCGGCCTTCGCCATCTTCTCCGGCAGCTCGTAGAGCACCGCGAGCATCGGAAGCTTCAGCGTGCCGTCCCGCACCTGTCGCGCCGTCGCGAGCTCTGCCTTCCACTGTCCGCGCGGCTCTTCCTTCGACTGCGTCGTGATCTGCAGGAAGAACCCGTCTGGTCGCGAAGCGAGACCGCCGCGCAGCTCGGTGAAGATGTCCGGCGCCTTTGGCTTTGCACCCAGGACGTGGGTCTCGTCGACGAGGACGTATGTCGCCTTTGTGCCCGTCACCACATCGGTGTCGGCCGAGACGATCTTTAGTTCCGCCCCCGTGACGAGATGCTCGATGGTCCGCTTGTGGTCGCGGATCTTGAAAATGCCCCCCTCGCCGAGATCAGCATCGAGGCGGGCATCGGCCTTGATCATGCCCTTCGCCTGGCTGAACGCGGTTTTCGCAACCTCCTGCGTCGGCGCAACGAAGAGCAGCTCCGCCTCAGGTCTTTCGTTCAGGATCGCGGCCGTCACCATGATGCCCGCCGCGATCGTCGTCTTCGTGTTCTTCTTCGGGATGAGCAGGAAGAACTCCCGGATCATCCGCTTCTTGGTGTCCGGATCGTAGGACCCGAACACGACCCGGACGAAGTCGAAGACCCAATCCTCGGCGGTGGCGCCGAAGGTCGGCTTCCCGATCATGTCCGGGATCCGGAGCCGCTTGAACACGGCCACCGCCTTGTCCGCGACCTGCTCGAAGAGCGGCAGCGGCGGGATCAGGGACAGTCCCTGGACAAGCCGGTCCTCCCAGTCGGGAAGCGCCGTGTCCCAGGCGGCCGACCGGATCAGTTCGCCCATTTGCCCGGCGTCAGAAGGTGGTCATCCTCATCGGATACCGCATCGAGCGCCGCCCGACGCGCCGCTTCCTTCTTGCCCACCGCCGCCGGCTTATCGTCCTCGTCCGGCAGATCGTCGGCCATGCGTTTTGCCGCCAGCATTAGGTCGTTTTTCTCGACCAGCTGGAGGAAGTGCTTCATCGCGCCGACGTTGCCTTCCTCCGCCTTCGCGAAGGCGACCTCGAGCTGCCGCGCCATCAGCATGTCGCGCGCGACGAGCCGCACCTGAAGCTCGGGTCTAAAATACCGCTTCAGCGTCGGCACAGAGATCGACTTCCCGGTACGCGGATCCCGGATCACCCCTGCAATCCGCTCGTTGCTCCAACCCATCGCCAGCAACATACTGACTTTCCTCGCGTTTTCGTCCGTCCGCTCGAAGGGCGGCCGACCGCGCGTGCCGAGGACCCGGAAAACCGGGTTCCCGAAGAGATCGACGAGGACCTCCCCGCCCGAATATTCCAGGTCAGCCAAAATTAAACCTCCGAATGGGTGGGGCGCGGGCTAGGGGCTGGAGGGGTCATGGGGTTCTACCCGCCCCCCCTCTGTCAGCCGCCGCGCTCCTGACTTTGCTTCTCGCTGTCGTGCCACGCCTTGGACACGAGCTGCAGGTTGTCGATGTTCCAGAACAGGTCAGGGTCTCCGCGATGCGGAACGATGTGGTCGACGACCGGGCTGTCCGGTGCGTTCTTGCCACCAACGAGCAGCACGCCGGTCTTCTGGCAGACGCCACCATCCCGGACGAAGACCGCCTGCCGCAGGCGGAACCAGCGCGGCGTCGAGTACCAAGCACGCCACGGCGTCACCTTCCGGCGCACGGCATCCCGCGATGCGCCGTGGTCCACGGCGATGCGCGTGCCCAGCTTTGCCACCCGTGAGGGCGGAGCGGTCAGTCGTCCCATCGATGTCCCTGAAACGAGAACGACCGGGGCGGGTGATCCGCTCCGGTCGCACAGGTGTTCTCTGGCACACAGTCAATACATTTCCGAGTTCGGCTGTCAACACCCGCACAGAACGCCTTATTTCCAAGGCATCTTGGGTGGCATGGCGAGCGTCACGTCGAAGCACGAGAGGCCGCGCCCGATTCGCAGGTTGTCTCGCACCTCGGCCAGTGCACCCCAGAAGGCGAGGTATCCACGCCTCGCGGCGCCGATCTGTGACGACGTAGGCGACCACACCACAGGGCAGAACTGGACCGGCTCAACCACCCTGACGCCACGCCGATTGACACGGCGCTGATGAGGCCAGCCAAGGGAGCCGAGGTCTGCCGCATCCGCCACTTTCGATGGACGACCGGGCCCATGGTCCCGCTTACCGGCCGGCCATGCCCTCGGCACTGCACCCACCATGGCGTCCGGCATCATGCCGGCCCGCGCCGCCTCGGCGATGTGCACGGCCATCGAGCGCCCGCCATGGACCACGGGCAGCGCGGCTACGGCAGCGGCAACCACATCGGCGTCCGGGTGCGGCTCCGAACGCCCGCCACCGTCGACCTTGCAGCCGAGCCGGGCCCGCTCGATCATGACGAACTCGGTGCCGAAGCCGGGCCGAGCGCCCGTGATCCGGTCGATCTCATCGAACTCCAGCCGCGCGCACTCGCGCTGGAACGCCCATTGCACAAGCGGCCAGATGCCAGCCTCGACCCGGACGCCGGGACGCGGGCGAGGCAGCACGGTCGCCAGCTGGGCGGTGTCTTTCGGCGCCAGCATCATGCCGCTTCTCCGCCGGTCGCGCTGCCCGCCCGATGCGCAATCCCCGCGTCGATCAGCTCGTCGACGTGACGTGTGAGAGCGAGGTGGTCGGTGAGCCAAGCGCGCTCGCTGGGCAAGATATCGCCGCGCGCCATCGCCTCGTTGGCGCGGGCCTGACGCCGGGCATCATCCTCGGCCGCCGCCGCGATCTCGCGCATGTCGGTCGGGAAGAGCGGGCGCGGGTGCTTGACGAGGAACCGATAGGCCGCGACGTGCAGACCCTGAGACCGGAGCGCCGGACCCTCGACCGAGTGCAGCCACGTCTGGAAGATCGGGTTCGCCGGATCGGGCGGGGACTGGAAGCGATAGGCGAAGTTGCGCAGCGTGACCCAGCCGGGCCAGACGTTCTTGGCCTTGCCGCCCGCCATCATGATCGCCACCTGCCGCAGCCGTTCGAGCGAGTCCTCGGACATGTAGCCGAGGCGGTCCTGCAGCTTGGTCAGGAACTCGCCATGGGCCTTGGCCGTGCCTCTCGGGTCCCGGACCATCCCATCGCGCTCCAAGGGCTCGATCAGGCAGCGCCTGACCCGCTCGCGCCCCGAGATCGCCGCGTTGTCACCGTCGGTCGTGGTCTGCACCTGCGTCATCGTCAGTCCCCTTTCTCAGCCTGTCCAACCGATGTCGTGAAGCTCGCCGTCGGTCAGGAGACCGGCCGCGAGGATGTGCGATCTGACCCAGCCCTGAAGATCGTCGAGCGCATCCCGGCGACCCTCACGGAAGGTCCGCACGGCACGTTCGGCATCGGCGATGACAGCTGGGTTTTCAGAACGCTTCGGAGCGGGTGTTTCGACACCCGTCGCGCCCTTATGGTTTTTATATGGTTTAGCCTTATTATAGGCCCCGGCAAATTTGCTACCCTTTTCCCGCAAATTTGCCACCCTTTCGGACCCCTTAAAGGGTGGCGTATCTGCACCCCTTTTTCCGGCAAATTTGCCACCCTTTAGGGTCACCACTTTCGCCGAGGTCAGGAACCCGTAGTTCGACTTGTTGCGCCGGCCGTTGCCCCGGACCCGGGCGATCCAGTGAGCGTCGCGAAGATCAGCGATCGCGCGGCGCACGGTGTCCTCCGACACGCCGAGGATGTCCGCGAGATCGCCGTTCGAGGGGTCGCACTGGAGCGTGTTGTAGTTCGCGAAGTCGAGCGCGAGGACATGCGCGACCAGCCGCGCGGTCGCGTTGATCGAGGCGTCGCGACGGACGCTCTCGAGCCAGACCCAGCGCGCCCGGTCCCATTCCGCAGCGTCGATCAGACGCAGCCCCTCGGGCGCGGTCATGTCGTCTTGCGGCAATGCCTGTCCCATCCTCTGTCCCGTCTCACGCGCCTCTCCGGGCGCAAATCCTGCTCAGTCCCGCGCGGCATCCCCGCGCGGGCGTTTGGTTGACGAGGCCACCGGGCAAGGTCGAACCCGGCCTTCTCGCCTCCGTGGTTAGGGGTCAAACCATCCCCAGACACTCACGGCTTGTCGCTGCCTTTCCCCGACAGTCAGGGGGACCTTAAGGTGGCTCTGGCCCCGTCCCGGCGCGGACGCTGCGGAAGACCCCGGCCACCATCGGGCCGCGCGAGAACCTGAGGAGCCTCGAGGCCTCGAACCCGTCGAAGAGCTCGCTGATCTCGGCGCAGTAGTCGCCCGAGGCATACATGCGCCGCTCGACCTCGCGCACACCGTGCATCACCGAGGTATGATCCCGCCGCACGAACCGGCCGACCCTCGGATAGGACCAGTCCAGCACGTGCCGCAGGAGATACATCGCCTCCTGCCGCGCCAGGACGAGCGGACGACACCGGTTGGGTCCGAGGATCGCGGCTGGCGAAAGCCCGTGCCGCCGCGCCACCACCGCGACCACGTCGGCCGCTGTCACCATGCCACCTGTCCGGTTTTGGCCATCGTCAGCCATCGATCAGCACCTCCCTGCGTTCGATATGCGCCACGCCGCACGGATCGTCCGGATAGTCGCCGGGCCGGATCAGTGCCTTTGCCCCCGGCGCCACCCAGTGCAGCTCGGGCACCGAGGCGCGCCGCGCCTTGAGCCAGACGAGCCAGAGATAGTCCGCCTGCGTCGTGGGCGTCGCATAGCTGCCCGTGCGCGGGTTCAGGTAGGGTTCGCGCGGATCGCGCAGAACGCCGCGGTGGATCGGGATCCGCTCTGCGAACTGGAGCACCATCGAGGGCGGCCGGCGGTCGAAGATCGAGCGATACCGCTCTTCCCCGGCCAGCACGTTCGTCCGCAGGAACATGGCGACGCCGACATGCGCGACATCGAGCGCACGGGCGATGACGGACTCGCAGACGTTGAAGGGCGGGTTCGTGATGATCCAGTCGACCGATCCTTCCTGCACCCGGCCTGAGAGGAAGTTGCGCTGGACGAACCCGGCGCCATAATCCGCGATGTCCGAGGCGAGAACCGCCCCGAACCGCTCGCAGAGCACCCGCACAAGGTGGCCGCGATTGGCACAGGGCTCCCAGGCCGATGCGCGGCGCAGGTCCTGCCCCATCGCCTGAATACGATCCAGAAGCGCGCGCAGCGCATAGGGCTGCGTCGGGAAATCGTCGAGACTGTCGACAGGCTCGGCCCGCGACGCGCGAAACCCGCTCGACGCGGCCGCCGAAGCGACGGGACCGGGAGAGAGCCGAACGTCAGCCATCGGCAGCCCCCGCAGGCGCCCGGAACGACACACAGGTCAGGGACGCATCCTTGAACACCGTCGCCTCCGACACGCCGAGCCGCCCGGCGATCTCCTTCGCGGTCAGACCCTGGGCCGCCAGTTTGGCGACCTCGACCCGCCGGGCGAGGATCCGCGGCGATGTGCCCGTCCTGCGCCCCGGCTCGCCATGCGGCGCCGTGAGACCGAGCGCTTTGAGGTCGTTGTGCACGATGCGCCGCGACAGGCCGAGCGCCTTGGCCATCTCGGGAACCGTCCGGACCCCGTCACAGAGCGCACGCACCCGATCGCGCCGCACGGCGACCTTGGGATCGGGCTGGAAATGGAACGACGACAGCTTCCGGCTGATCGAGAGGTTGAGCTGGGCCACGTCGCGATACACCATGTTGAGGGTCACGCCCTCGCCCAGCTCGTCGACGATCTCCTGCGCGGTCAGGCCCTTTCGCACCAGATGCGACACCTTCGCGCGCCGAATACGGATGTGTTCGGGCACGTGGGTCTCGCGCCCCAAGTGCTGCGTGCTCGCCTGGACGCGACGCCGGGCGATGGCCGGATCGACATAGACCAGCCGGTTCTTGTCCTTATCCCAGGTAATCCGGTCGTCTTCACCACGCACGCCCACCGGGACGCACTCGACCGGCCCGTCGTAACTCTCGATCGCGTATCGCTCTTCTGCGGTCAGGGCATCGGCCATGGGGCACCTCTTCGAACTGGGAAAACATCGCGCCGGGCGACGGATAGGGAGGAGCCCGTCCGTCGCCCGGTGCTCGCCCCGCCCGTGCGGCCGCACGAACGGAACATCTCGATGAGGGTGCAACCGTCCACGCTCACCCCTCCAAGGCCCTGCGGATCCGCGTCATCGCGCTGATCGCCTCGTCGATCTCTTTGATCGTCGCCGCGCGCCCGTCGGACGTCTCTGCGCCGAGCAGCCCCAGCACCGCCGCGATGGCCTCGCCCGTCTCTTTGGAGATCACGCCGGAGAGCGCGAGCAGGTCTTCGGATTTCGCGACCCCGCCCTGGGCGCGCATGTCCCGGATCAGGAACTCGGTCACCGGGAACTCGCCCGCCGCGGACTGGAGCGCGATCAGATCCGACACCGTGTAATCGAGATCACCCGCCTTCTTCTTGGACAGCGTCCCCTTGCTGACCGAGTGCCCCCAGCGCGCCTCGAGCACGGCGCAGGCCGCATCGAAACCGCCGAGCTTCTCGATCAGCGCAGACATCTGCAGGCGCACGATCGCGCGGGGGTCAACCGACATCGGAAACCTCGATTCCTTGGCCATGGCGATGCGCCATGCCAGCCTGTGAGGGTGAGAAAGGAGCACGCGAGCAGAACCGGTCCGTCACAGGGGCGATCAACCATGGGAATGACCGTAACGGGATCATGCCGTCACCCCCGAAAAGAGAGCTGCAGGCCGGATCGACAAACCCGGCCTGCACCCTCTACGGTCAAGGCGCGAACCAATGGACCAAAGAGGATTTCTATGTTCAGCACATTCAGGACGCTGTTCGAGCGTACGCCGCGCCTTGAAGACCCGTCGCCTCAAATTACGCTGCGCGGCGTCCTTCTGGCCCCCGATGACGATCCCGAACCACCTCAGGGGCCGGAGCGGAAGATCCTCTCGCTCGAACCCTACTACTGGATGATCGAGTATCGCGATTCCAAAGGTCAGGTGACACGACGGCACGTCACCATGCGAACAATCGAAGAATATGACGGAAACCACATCCTGCGGGCTTACTGTCACGAGCGGAAGGCCATGCGCAGCTTTAGAACGGACCGCGTGATCTGTCTCATTGATCAGGACGGAGAGATTGAGGACGCGACCTCTTGGTTCGCAGACATTCTTGAGGACACGGACTTCCAGATAACGACTAAGCCATACTCGGACATCGCGGCCACAAGAAAGTCGGCGGTCCCGGCGGCCCCGAGCATCTCTCCTTACACCGTCTTGAGGCGAGACCTGACGCCGGCGCTGGACATCCTGATCGCAGCAGCGCGGTCTGATGATATTCTCCACGAGGGTGAGATCGACCGAATCCTCCGATATGCAGAAGATGAAGCCTGTGTGATGCGTGACAACGGGAGTCTGCACGGCGACCTTGAAGCTGCCATGTTCGCGAAACTCGAACGAACAATCCGCCGCATTCGTCCAACGCGGGAAGACGTAGATAGGAGCCTTGCGACGCTGGCAAACTGGGAACCGATCCGACTGGGCCGTCTCGCCAACGCTTTGAGGCAGAGCGTCAAGGCAGACGGGCAGATCGACGATATTGAGGCCGCGCTGGTGGAAGAGCTCTGCAGTGCCGGAACTCGTGCACACGGCTTCGGATGGCTGGACTGACAGACACGAGAGCATCAGGCGGCGTCCTCTATCCAAGAGGACGCAGGAACCTCTCCATTTGTTGCCCGTTCAATGGCGAACGCGAGTTCGAGGCTAGGACGCTTCCTGCCGTTTTCCAGAAGAGACAGATATGCGCGGCCGATACCGAGCGCCTCCGCCATAGCAGTTCGGGTCATACCAGATCGCTTGAAGAACTCGGTCAGCATGGCAAAATGTTTTCTATAGGAAAACTATTGCCGTCAAGTCGTTTTGTTTTCTAATGGAAAATGTTTTCACGACGCCTATCGCTTTAGCGCCACCGCCGAACCAACTCTTCCGAATGACAGACAGGCGGCTTCAAATTGGCAGGATACTGCGAAAAAAAGGCATGACGCAGACGCGACTCGCGGAAGCTGTCGGCGTCTCGCGCGGTCACATGAGCCTAATCATCTCTGGCCAGAAAGCTCCCTCTCTATCCCTTCTGGAAAGAGCGGCTGATGCATTAGAGGTCGACATCTCGGCCCTCTACGAAACATCCAGGACTGTGCCCGTCGCGGGACGCGTTGGCGCGGGATCCCGAGTGGAACTCGTTGATGCCTTCCCCCAAGGTGAGGGCTTATTCCGCGTTGCATGCCCAGAAGATCTTCCGTCGCGAGAGGTAGTCGCGGTTGAGGTCGAGGGAGACAGCATGTCCCCGATCATCATGCCAGGTGATATCCTGTTCTTCACACGAAACTTCGTCGGAATTGACGAGAACGCCGTCAATCGCGTTTCGATCTGCGAGACGGAAGACGGAAGAGCATTGGTAAAGCTATTGAGATTTGGTCGGGATGAAGGGGCGTTTGATCTCTTCAGCGCCAACAACCTTCAACCGCCAGAATATGGGGTGAAGCTGCAATGGGCAGCGCCGTTGCGCCGCCACATTGCTCGCCAAGACGTCGTGATCATTCACGAATAAGCCTTAGCTGGCCACACGACACCCCTTACGCGCCTGCTCAAGCTTGATCGCCTGGATGTGCCCTTTTGTCGCGGCAATCTGCGTCTCACGGTCTTGCCCAGACATGCTTGCCAGAGGAAGGCCCAGCAGGAAGACTGCGAAAGCATCACCAGTCGCTGCATCTCGCTGTTGAGCAGATAGATTTTCCAGCGCGATGTCGTACTTGGCGTCCGCCTGGGCCAACTGTGAGCAACTGAAGCCCCGGTACGCATTAGGACCGATATCGATAGCCGCAATTTGGTCGGGCTGCTTTGCGCACGCCGCAGCGAGCAAGAGTGCCATCACACTCAGAGTAGACTTAGTTTTCATTACTGTCCCCTTCGTTTCAAAGGCGTTCAGACTTCCCTTGATCGCGTTAGCATTCAAGCGGAAACAAAGGATCACTTAGGTATGGAAAACCATACCCTCTCCGGAATGTTTTCTATAAGAAAACAAACCCATTGACGCAGATGTTTTCTCATAGCAAACATAACTCCCATCACCCCGATGGAGGTTCCCATGCCGCACCACCCCACCGATCACCCCCGCTTCCGCGACCAGGTCGACGTCGCGCGGATGATCGTCACTTCGCCGCTGGGCACATGGCCCGGCACGACGCGCGACCTCGCGCTCCGCGTCGTCCGCTCGCACCCGGCCGAGAACGTCATCCCTTTTCCCCGCAAGGCGCCGACGGCCGTCGCCGTGATCGAGGGAGGCCGCGCATGATCCCCCCGCGCGCCAGGAACTTCCCGCAACAGCTCGCCATGGTCATGTGCGGCGGCACCGAAGCCGATGCCGTGGACCTGATCACCACGGAGGCAATCGAGACCGGCGGCGTCTTCGCCCTCGGAGACGAGGTCCGCATCGAGCTGCACGACATCGTCGGATCCGGCGCATCGGTCTCCGAGGCCGTCGCCGCTTGGCTGCGCGCCGCAACGCTCCAGATCGCCGAGGCGACGCTCCGCGCCGTCGAAACTGATCAAGGTCAGCGCGAGGCCGCCCACACCATCCTGCGCCTCTCGACCTCCGCCTCATGGCGCGCGGCGGCGCAGGACATCCTCGACCAGCTCAACGGGAGAGCCGCATGAGCACCGACGAGGAAACCCGCCACAAGCTGTCCGAGGCGATCCACGACCTTCTGGCCGGCCAGCCGCTGGAGCCCGCGATCCTCGCATCGGCCGACGCGCTCTGGAACTGCATCGCCTACGTCCACCACGCGTCCGGCCATGACGTGAGCGAGGCGCTCGCCTTCGTGGATCGGCTCGCCGTGAGCATGAAGGCCTCCATCGAAACCCATTGGGGCATGATCGATGCCCAGCAGATCAACTGACCGAGGCTCCGCATGACGAACCTTCACAACGCCCCGCTGTCCCATCTCTTCGTTCACACCCTCAACCCACGGCAGTCCCATGACCCGGCCGAGGTCGAGGCCAAGATGCGCTCGATCCTCTCGGTCGGGCTGATCAACCCGCTCGCCGGGCACATTGACACCGAGACGGGCGAGATCGGCATCGTCGCCGGGGGCTACCGCCTGCTCGCGTTGCAGCGGATCGCCAAGGATTTCCCAGAGCGCACCGACCTCATTGACGCGATCCCGGTCAACGTCACTGAGGATTGGGCGACAGCCCGCGCCTGGGGCATTGCTGCCCAGACCCAGACCGACCTGACCCCGGCCGAGGAAATCCGCGCCTATGGCACCATGGCACGCGACGGCTACGCCGACCCCGCGACCATCGCCCGCGCCTTTGGCGTGACCGAGAAACGGGTGCGCCAGCGCCTGAAGCTCGCCGATCTGCCCGACCCGGTGATCGACGCGCTCGCCGCCCGCGACATCACCCTCGACGTGGCTGCAGCGCTCACCACCGCCCCCACGCCCGACCGCGCCGTCGAGGTGATGGAGGCCGCCCGCCGCAACGACTGGCCCGCCCATCGCGTGAAGCACGAACTGCACGGCGGCGAGATCAGGGGCACCGACCGACGCGCCGTCTTCGTCGGCGCCGACCGATACGAGGCCGAGGGTGGCCACATCGAGCGCGACCTCTTCTCCGAGGACACGTGGTTCCCCGACGAGACGCTCCTGAACAGCCTCTTCGACCGCTGCCTCAAGGAAGCCAAGCGCGACGCCGAGGCCGAGGGCTGGTCCTTCGTCTGGACCAACCCGGAACACTACCCCTTCAACGACCCCCGGCTCAAAGGGCTGGAAGAGGTCGAGCCGGAACCCGTCGACCTGCCCGAGGCCGACGAGGCCGAGTTCGAGCGCCTGCTGGAGACCCCGCTCTACCAGCGCAGCATGGAAGACCGGGCCCGCCTCGACGAACTCGAAACCCGGGCCCGTGGCACCTATACCAACGAACAGGTCACCGCCTGCGGCATCCTGCTCTGGGTCGATCATGAGGGCACGCTGCGCCGGTCCAGCGCGCTCCTGCCGCCCGGCGCAACCGCCCAGGACGACGACCAGGACAGCGACGATGCCGCTGAGGCCCCCGCCCCCAAACCCGAAAGCCCGGAGCCCTCGCAGGCCGTGCGCTCGGACATGCACGCGATCGCGACGCGGGCCCGGCAGATGGCGCTTCTCTCGAAGCCCGAACTGGCCCGCCAGATGCTCGCCTACCAGCTGTCGATCGCAACCGGATGGGAACGGATCTTCAGCCTGACCCCAAGCCACGTCCGAAACCTCCCCGACATGACCGACGGGATGGAGCCGGGGCACCGCCTCGACGCGCCGAACGACCACAACGCCAAGATCACGGCCGAGGGCTTCGCAGCCTTCCGCGCCAAGGGCATGAAGCACACGAACGAGGTGCTGACGCAGGCGCTCGCCCGGCTGCTCGATGGGTCGACCAGCGAACTCGCCAAGGTGATCAACGCCGAGACCGGCGTCGACGTGCGCGCGATCTGGCACCCGACCGAGGCCTTCTTCAAGCGCCTGCCCACCGCAGCCCTCGACGCCATCATGCAAGATCTCCTGCACGACGCGGACGAGGAGATGCTCGCGAAGTTCGCGGTCATGAAGAAGTCGGTCAAAGCGAACGAACTCGGCCGACTCTTCACCAACCTCGACCTGCGCGAGGCATGGGGCATCTCGCGCGAACAGGGCGCCCGCCTCGACCGCTGGATCCCCGCCGAAATGCGCGACGAGCTGGGGATCGTGGAAACCCGTGTCGCGGAGGCAGCGGAATGACCCGCCCGATCACCCCCATTCCCTTCGACTTCGACAATCCCTCGATCGCGGGCAGCCCCGGTGAGCCAGCGGTGCTGCCCATCGCAGAACTTCGGATCGACGACGCCTATCAGCGGTCGATCAACGCGAAATCCGCCAAGGTGATCCGCACGATCGCGCGCAACTTCAACTGGGCCAAGTTCCTGCCGGTCATCGTCGTGCGCGCGCCAAAGGGCTACGACATCGTCGACGGCCAGCACCGCACAACCGCCGCGCTGTCGATTGGGATCAGCCAGGTCCCGGCCTACATCCTGGACTGCACAGCCCGGGAAGCCGCCGGGGCCTTTGCAGCGATCAACGGCAACGTGACGCCGGTCTCCCCGGTCGACATCTGGTTTGCCGAGCTCGCCGCCGGCGACCTGGAAGCCGCAGCGATGAAGGCGATGCTCGACGCGGCCGGCGTGACGATCACCCGCTCCAAGGACATCACCAACCGGGGTGAAACCCGTTCCATCGGCGTCCTGCGCCGCGCCCGCGCGGCCCATGGCGACGCGCTCTTGACTACCGTGCTCCAATGCATCGTGGACACGGGCGAGGGCAACGTCGGCATGATCAATGGCGCCGTCATAAACGGCATCGCAAACGCGATCCGCACGAAGCCCGAGCTTCTGGCTGAGCCCTCCCGTCTCTTCGACATCTTCGACGACATCGACCTATCCATGATGCTCGCCGATGCCCGCATCGAGCAGGCCACCACCGGCAACGGCCCCCAGTTCATAATCACTCGCGAAATCAACGCGCGCCTGCATCCGCATCTGAAGCAGACGGCCTAAGAGGTGGCATGATGGTAAGGGTTTCCACCATAGGGCGATTTCCCCTCTATGAACCATCTCGTTCATCCCTTAGCACTAGTTCTTGCGTGGCTAGGAAGACCCATGCGGCGACCAAGGGCTTGATGCCCTCTTGCTCGAAGTCGTCGCATGCCGAGGCCCCTCGCCGGAGAAATCCGGCTTCAGTCAGGGATCACTTTCGGCAAGTCCTGGCCACGCCCTCCACGACAATTGTTTCGCTTCACAATGACACCTTACCACGGGGCGTCTATCATGCGTGACGAACACCAGTTCCCTGTCGGCTCCTCCGCGCCAACTGCCGCGCGTGACGGGGCCGCGACTGCCCCGGCGCCTTCTGCTCTGCGCCGGGGCCTTTTCTTCCTATTCCGGCGCGGACACCCCACCGCCCGGACGCCTGCGGCGGCGTCACCCCCAGCCCCAATTCCCGGGGCCACCACCCACGACCCCCGCCGCCGTAGGCACGAAAACACGCTCGTGCATCTCGCCCAGAACTCACTGGCAGCCCTCGGCCCGGCCGAGACGCTCGCCACCCTCCGCTGGCACCTGACGAGCCGCCCCGACATGACCCCGGAGGCGCTCCACGCCTTCGCCAACCAACTGAGCCGCTACGCCGACGCGATCGAGCGGCTGGAAAGGAGAGAGGGATGACCCTGCTCGACATCAGCACCATCACCTTGCAGATCGCCGTCACCGAGGACGAGCTGCGCGACCGTCTCATCAGCGAGGCGCTCTCGGGTCTCGGCCTAAACCGCGATCATCCGACCATTACCCAGACCAAGGTCTTGCGCGGCGAGGGCGGACGTGGCGGCTACCGTGTCCTGATCACGCGCGACATGCGCCTCGACACGACCCCCCGCATCGAGGACCGCCGCACATGACCCGAACCCGCATCGCCCCCCGCCGCCCCGCCGTGACGCGCGACGTCGAATGGTCGACCGGCAACGGCAGCCAGTTCTTCAGCCTGACCCTCGGCTACGACCCTGAGACCGGCCAACTGGCCGAGGTGTTCTATTCCGACGGCCAGCGCGTGGGCTCCCAGCTGCAGCACGAGATCTCGGACGGCTGCGTCCTGATCAGCCTCCTCCTGCAGCACGGCGCCACCCCGGCCGAGATCGGCCGCAGCCTCTCCCGCGTGCCCGTGATGGGCACCGACCAACCCGCCAGCGTCATCGGCGCGATCGCCAAGACGCTCGCCGAAGAGACCATCTCCACGGAGGACCCGGAATGAAGTTCACCTTGCCGCTTATGCTCGCATGCGTCGCCGCGCCGGCTACGGCTGGCGAGTTATTCAGCACCTATGACCAGGTGTTCGAGAACGCCAAGACCTTCACCCTCCACGCGATTGTCGCCACTGATCGGGAGGAGCATTTCCTCCCCTTGTCGTTCGACGACTTCGACACCGGTCCCGCGAACTACCTTCATTGCGAAGCGACGAAGGACTTCCTGACATTTGCCTATGGGCGCTTTGGCTGGGCGCTCAAGGGCGATTGCTTCCCGGACGTGAACATGGAAGTGCAATGACCGACAACTCGCTTCACGGAAACCACGACCCCTGCCCGGCCTGCGAGCTGCGGCGCGAGGTGCAGGACACCCGCCCGGCGATCCGCGAGCCAGTGCCCTGCAACGTCTGCAAAGGCGTGGACTTCCTGCCCCTCACTGATGCCGAGATCGTGCGCCGCACGGTCGAAGAGGCGCGGCGGATTTACTGGCCCGACTGGGAACGGAGGGTGTCGAATGCATGACCCGGTGATCGTTGCCACTATTCAGATCGCCATCGAGGAAGCGCTCGATGACATGGACCTGAGTGCCTGACCATGGCCGCAGCCCGCCCCTCCGAAGCTGCCATCCGCCGCGCCATGAAGGCGTGGGTGGGCATGGGCTACGAGGTTGGCGGGCTCGAGGTGCGCCCGGATGGATCGGTCAGAATCCTTGCCCCGGCGCCGGAAACCGCCCTACCCTCTACCGCGACCCAAAGAGAGGATGAGGCATGCGATCGCCTGTTCGCGGTTCAGGGGGGCCGAGGGTGACCCTGCGCTATCTCGTGCCCGTCACGCCCAAGGGCAGCGACCGGACCTATTGGTATTTCCGGCGCAAGGGGCACAAGCTCATCCCGATGCCGGACGAGCCGCACGACAGTGCCGAGTTCCTCGCAGCCTACGCCGAGGCCAAGCGCACGACGGGCGTGCGCGACCGCCGCGCGGATCCCGGATCGCTCACCGGCACGATCGACGCGGCCATGCGGTCGGAACGCTTCGCGGGACTCTCTAAGGTCTACCGCGCGACGATGACCCGGCACATGGTCGAGCTGCAGAACACCGTGGGCACCGCGGCCTTTCGCGCGATCCGCGAGCCGCATATCCGCGCCAACGTGACCGAGGCCACCTCTCCCCAGGATCGGCTCAAAGCGTGGCGCTGGCTCTGCAGCTGGGCGATGGATGCCGGGCTTCGCGCTGACGATCCGAGCCGCGACGTGACCGCGCCGGCCCGGGCGAGGTCGGACGGCCACGAGCCCTGGACGCTGGACGAGATCGACGCCTATCGCGAGCGCTGGAAGATCGGCACGTCCAAGCGCACCGCCTTCGAGCTGCTCTACTGGACGGGATGCCGGATCGGCGATGGCGTGCGCCTCGGCCCAGGCATGGTCGATCGAGAGGGCGTGCTGTCATTCCGTCAGAACAAGACCGGCGGCATTGCCTATGTGCCCTGGACCTGCATCCTTCCCGACTACGCGACCACCCGCATGCACACCGATCGCGAGCAGTTGCACGCAGCCCTCGCTGCCACCTCGGGCGCGCATATGACCTTCCTCGCCACAGAGCGCGGACGCACGCGATCAGACAAGGCCCTGGGGACGATGATCCGGGAGGCGGCGGTGGCGTCCGAGATCACCGGGAAGAGCGCCCACGGCCTGCGAAAAGCCCGAGCTGTCGCCCTCGCCGACGCCGGCGCGAGCACCATCCAGATCGGCGCTTGGACAGGCCATGAGTCCTTGAAAGAGATTGAGCACTACACCATCGCGGCGAACCGGAAACGGGCGGTGATGGGGAATGTCGTCGAGCGCTCGGCCGACATGAGAAGGCGTTGAGGCCATTCCCGGAAGCTCCGACGCAGGGGTGAATATGGGCGGACAACCGTCCTTCGACGCGTCTTGCCCGAATGACTGGGGAGCGATGTAAGCTGACTTCGAGCAGTTTACAAAACAACCATTAAGTGAATAATGTTCGTCATGAATCACCCTGTAGATGTTCACATTGGCAAGACAATTCGAGCTGCCCGGCAAGGCGTCGGAATGACACAGCACGAACTCGCTCAGCGAATTGGCGTCAAGTTCCAGCAACTCCAAAAGTATGAAACGGCCACAAACCGAGTATCTGGGTCAAGGATTTGGATGATCGCGAATGCGCTCAATCTATCTGTCGCAGACTTCTTTCCGGATCCAAGCTCGAAGTCTGATGAAGCAGGCAACGGCCAGTCCAGCGAAAGCCGGGATCATTCGAAATCGGCGAATGCCGCTGAAACCTTAGCCGCAGCCGATTGACTGGCCAGAAGGCGCCGGCCGTATCGCGCAGGCATTTCTGGAGAATTCCAGCGCCCCGCAACCATGATAGATGACATGTCGCATCCCAAGCGCAGTGCATCTTGAACGCCTCCAACGCGCGTGCTGTGTGCCGAAACGTCAGTCCGACCAGTACATCGCTTGAAAATCCTCGAAATGGTCGCGCCGTCGAGAGGCCGCTTTTGACCGTTCTTTTGCGACTTCGTCACGATCGGATCATCCGTGCGCAGTCCAGCCAATTCGATCCACTCAAGAACTGCCAGCGTTCCCTTCTCAGATAAGAATGCGTAGGCGCCTTCCCCGAACTGATCTGTCTTAGAGCGCGCGATGTACAAAAGGCTGCTCCCATCATCTTGTCTCAGCAGATCTCGCACTCGAAAGTTGGCCAGTTCAGACGCACGACACCAGGTGTCGGTTGCCATCCAAAGTAGTGCTTTGTCACGAACTTCTATGCGGGACGTGCCAAGTGACGAAATGGCGCGTAAGACATCCACCTTGCCCAATGCCGGAACTTGTCTGCTACCGGCGCCATACCTCCGCTTAACGCCCATCATAGCCAACTCAACCAATCGATGGTGAGATGGAGGGCTCAGGAACTGAGCTCGGTGCATTTCATTTATGGCCCAAAGTCGCGTCTCAATCGTTGACGCTCTGATTCTCCCGCCCATTGCGTCGACGTAGGAAGCGAGGACGAGCGGTGGAATCGGAGGGTCACTGGAATATCCATTCTCAGCGCACCAGCGCTTAAAGCCTCTGATAATGTTTACGTAATTCTTGCGTGTATCTGGAGCGAATGCAGCTTCTGAGCGCTTTGCATACTCCAAGATCAACCGCTCACGTTGCATTCCGTCGACGCTAAAAACGCTTGCGAAAATTTGATCCCTTTCAAGGACCACATGGGCACGATCAGACATGGTTCGTTTTCCTACCGCTGACCAATCTACTGGCGACCCAAAATCGAGTCGGGACAAGAACAAACGCGTCGGAAGGAATGCTACAGCATGAAGCCAGCTGCCGTTCACGCTGCAGCCATTGCCGCGGACTGCACGGAAGGTTTGCTAAGGGCCAGAAGCTGCACCGGACGAGAAGGGCGGAGAGCGGACATTCACTGTGCAAGTTTCGAAGGGCAGCAGTCACCAGCTAATTGAAACTGCGATCTCGCATAAGAGCATTGACCACGAGCAACTCTTTGTGACCAATGCAAACAGTGCGCGTTCTCGAGGCCGATATGCAGACTGGGACAATTGAATCGATAAAAGTTGAGAAGCTCTTTGGGCACTTCGACTACGAGGTGCCAGAAGGTGGAACGCTGAAGAATCCCTCAATTTTATATGGTGACAATGGTGTAGGTAAAAGCACCCTTCTTACCCTCGTCTTCCATTTATTGTCAAGTGCTGGAGATCGCGGCCATAGGACTGCTATCTACGGCACACCCTTCCTATCGCTTTCGGTCAGATTGAAAAATGGTTACACTTTGAAGGCTGAAAGAGAGGACGACGCAGAATCCCCGTTGTTAATTTTTTCAATATACGAGGGGGCGCGGTTGCATGCTGAATGGAAGTATCGGAAGGGCTACAGGCAACCTGATTATTTCGCCGATTCAGATATAAGCGATATTGTATTAGATCAACTTTTGAACGAAAATGAAATATCCGCCAGTATCGCGCGCGAAATACGGCTGAAACGAAGTAAGGCGCCAGACGATGGAGTAAGACGGGGGGAGCAACAGTATCTGAGAGCTCTATCGGAATGCTCCCCTACGATTTTCTTGGTTAGTGCAGAGCGAAGACTTGACAGTGATGCCGTTTCAGATCCGACCGAAGAGTTGGAACTGCGTGAAATATTTCATGAAAATCGCGGTCGACGTGTTGGGGACCTCGTTAAAAGGTCTCGACAAATTGCACTCAAGCAGGCGCTTTTGAAAGCCTCACGTTGGGTCCAACAGCGAGCCCTAAGAAGTGCAACGCAAGGCTCTATGAACGTGCACTCGGTGTACGAGCAAATCTTGGGTCAGTTGGCAACTGATTACAATAATGAGGATACGCCGCTGCAGTCTTCCAGCATTAGCGAAATAGTAGACAAGCTGGACACCATAGCTAAAGACAGCACTTCTTACTCCCGCTACGAAATTACTGGAGCGATTGACGTTGACCGGTTTCGAAATGCACTGACATCTGGACCGGAGCAAGGCAGAGCTATATCTGCAAAGCTAATCGATCCATATGTTAGGTCGGTATTGAGCAGGCTCGAGGCTATAGCTCCCATTTATAAAAAGTTGGATGAGTTTATTCGTCAGATCAATACCTTTCTCACTCGGAAAACTCTCACCTTCTCGATGTCTAAGGGGTTCATGATAGTGAGCAATGCAGGCGAGGATCTCGAAGCTTCTCAACTATCCTCAGGGGAACAGCAGCTATTACTGATGTTTTGCTACGCTTTGACCGCACAAGATCAGCCGAGTGTATTTATCGTCGACGAACCGGAGATATCCTTGAATATTAAGTGGCAGAGGCAGCTATTGAAGTCTCTCAATCAGGTGACACAAGGAACGGAGACGCAGTTTATCTTTGCCTCACACTCACTTGAGCTAATTGCACAGCACCGCGATTCCGTTGTCGAGATTGGCTGATTTCATGGCAGTCGCGCCGAAGATTCCGAAAAGAAGAATATCTGAACTCCAAGTAAGGTATGACCTCGAACCGGACTTGGATGACGTATACCTGGAAGGAGGCTACGATAAGGAAATATTCGACTCAATATTTCGATCTGATGTTGGATCTTTCCGTCCTTGTTATTCGATTGACGATATTGAAGTCGACATGACTATTCTCGAAAAGCATAGCCTTACATCCGGGAACCGGCAGAGGGTCATAGCCCTTGCAAGCGAGCTCAACCTACCCGAGGATACAGTTGTTCGTTTTTTGGTGGACCGAGATTTTGAGCAGTGGTTGCCCAGCCTCCCCCAAAGAAACGGGCTCGTTATGACCAAATACTCGGATACCGAGGTTGTTTTTCTGACGTCGAACTTTGTTGAGAATATCATCGTCAATGCGGCAAGGGCGAGAATTGAATCGTGGACTGAGTATTTTGAAGCTATGAAGTTTTGCCTTCGTCAGCTGTTTTGCCTTAGGCTTGAACTTGCCGTGAGACAGGTTGACTTTCCTCTGATAGACTTCCGAAAGTGCTTGGAAATTGTTGATGGGATTCCAATTCTTCACGTCAAAGATCTGGTTAAACGAAGCCTTTCCAGATCCCATAGCGGAATTCAAATTGAGCCATTCTTGCAGGAAGTTGATTCCCGCATTGCGAAACTCTCTGGAGAACCACACCAGATGGTTTCTCGAGGGCATGATTTCTTGCAGTTGACTGCTTGGTGCATTAGGGAGTCGCGTGGCCACAAGTCACTGCAATCAGAAGAAGCTATTGCGAGAATTTTGATTTTGTTCGCGAAGGATAGTGCCGATCATTTCATGGAGCCTATTGCTCTCTAGATGGTGAGTTGTTTTATGGATGTTCTTTTAGCGGTTCTTAGTCGTCGAGGTGAATGAATTGGAATCCCTGCTTGGTGGCTAAGAGGTTTCTATCGAGCTCCGACGCGCGCGTTTTCAGAACTGTCTAAATCATTCCTCCAAAGGTGGATTGGCTTTAGGAGTTCTCCTCCGCGAACGACCGCGTCATTCTCCAATGCTTCTATCCGACCCAATATTGTGGCGAGTTCGAAGCGCCACTTGCGGTCATGGATCTCGCACTCCTCGAATGTTTCGATGAAGGCCGGGTCAAGACGACCCTTGGGCGAGGTTCGGATGGCAATTAAGGGCCGAAACAGGCGGCCTCTTCACTCCGTCGTCCTTCACGCAATAACCGCCACATTAGAACGAGAACAGAACGTGAAAGTGCAAAGGTTTCCACGCAAAGTGCAAAATCGACAAATTAGGCTAACAATTTCATATGCTTGCGGAGTAAGTGGCGCGCTGGGGAGGATTCGAACCCCCGACCCCTTGATTCGTAGTCAAGTACTCTATCCAACTGAGCTACCAGCGCGCGGGGTAGCGGCGATGTAACGGTCCCGGCGCGGGGTTGCAAGGGGGAAATTCGACTATTGTGCCGCTTCTTCCTGCGGCAGGGTCTCGGTCAAGGTCTCCAGCCCGCGCGGCAGGTGGATCGCGAAGACCGTGCCTTCGGGTCCGGTGCGCTCGAGTTCCAGACGGCCGCCATGCCCGCGCACCAGTTCTGCCGCGATGGCAAGGCCAAGCCCCGTGCCGCCCTTGCGACCGCCGGCCGCGAAGGGCTGGAACAACAGGTCCTGCGCGCGCTTCGGAAGGCCCGGGCCCGTGTCGGTCACGCGGATCGTCCACTCCTCATGCGTCTCGACGCCGGAGACGAGGATTTCGCCGGGCTTGCCGGTCGCCTGAATGGCCTGGCGCGCATTGCGCACGAGGTTGCGCAGGATCCGGTAGAGCTGTTCGCTGTCGGCCCGCACGAGCATGCCCGCCGGCACGTCCTCGCCATAGGAAATATCGTGCTCGCCCGCGGCCAGCCGTTCGCTGTCCACCACGTCGCCCACCACATCCGCCAGCGGCACCCGCGTGAGGCGGGGCGCGGGTTCCTCGGCACGCCCGAAGGCCAAGGTGCTTTCGCAAAGGTTCACGGCCCGGTTGATCGACCCCATGAGCTTGGGCACGGCACGCTGCACTCCGGGGTCCTCGCTCATCTCGACCCGGTCCGCGAAGAGCTGCGCCGTGGTCAGGATGTTGCGCAGGTCGTGCGAAATCCGCGCCACGGCACCGCCAAGCGCGGCCAGACGTTCCTTTTGCTTCAGTGCCTGCGACAGTTGCTCCTGCAAATCGTGCAGCGCCTCTTCGGCCTCGCGCAGTTCGGTGATCCCCGAGGCGGGCGCGATGATCTTGCGCGCATCCTCCGGTGCTTGGGCATAGCCCGCCATATTGTCCACGACCTTGCGGATCGGACGCACCATGAGCACCTGCACCGCCAGATAGAGCAGGAGCCCGGTGAGGACCGAAATGATGGCCGACAGCCAAAGGATGCGCTGCCCATAATCGAGCATCGCCATGCGCAGCGGCGCGCTTTCCATCGTGACCTCGATGACCAGCCCGCCTTCGCGCACCGGGTTTCCGATCACCCGGATCACGTCGTTGTCGGGATGCAAAAGCCGCATTACCGCATCCTTCATCAGCGTTACCCCCGCGGCATTGCGCAGGTCATAGCTCGCCGCGACCGGGCCAGGCACGGGCGAGGAAAGCATCAATTCGCGCGCCTCGTCCCGACGCAGGACGACGTTGAAGACCTCCGCATTGAGCAGGAGTTCTTGTTCCAGCTCGGCATCGATCATGTCGTCGGCCAAGAGCACGAGCGAGGCGATCTGCGCCCGTTCCAGCCGGGAGAGCAGGTAATCCTCGCGAAACCGCGCGACCGAGGGGACAAAGATCAACACTTCCGCCAGCATGACGAATGCGGCGGTCAGCATAAGGAACCTGCCGGACAGCGAGTTCAGGAACATCGGGTCAACTGCTTTACTACTGGCACGCTTTTGAGCCGGACCTATGCACCCCGACCCTATGGCACAAGGCGCTGCAGCACCCTCACCACACGTTTAATTGTTTCATTTTCAAACAGCTTTGGCGAGAAATAGTTCCCCGCGACCCGCTTGTGGATTTCGGAGCGCGTCGGATAGGGCAGCACCATTCCCGAGATCGCCGAGAGCTTCAGCCCCCGCGCGATCGCCAGCGACCAGGGCGCGATCAGCTCGCCAGCGTCGCGCCCCACGAGTGTCGCACCGACCGGCTTGCCGGCCACGACCATCACCTTGAGGAACCCGCACGTGTCGCCCGACGCGATGGCACGGTCGTTGCCTGCAAACTCTGCCCGCACCACCGTGACCCGCCCCCCGTAGGTGGCGCGAGCGGTTTCTTCGGTCAGGCCCACCTGCGCCAGCTCCGGGTCGGTATAGGTGACCCAAGGGATATGGTCGGTCCGCACCTTCGCCCGCAGGCGCAGCACCGTGGGGCGGATCACGACACCGCCCTGATAGCCCGCGACATGGGTGAACTGCATCCCGCCGGACACGTCGCCCACGGCAAAGATCCTTCGGTTCGTCGTGCGCAACCGCGCGTCCACCGTCACGCCTTTGGCGGTATGGGCAACGCCAGCCGCCTCGAGCCCAAGGTCCTCGACCGTCGCCTTACGGCCCACGGCGACAAGAAGATGCGACCCGGTGAAGACCCGGCCGAAGGCGGTGACCACCTCGACCCCTTCGTCCAGCTTGCGCAGCCTGACCGCCTCGGCCCCCTCGACGATCTCGATCCCGGCCTTGCCAAGTTCGGACAGGACGAGCGCCGCCGCTTCCGGGTCGTCCTTGCCCAGCGGCTTGGCCGCCTCGATCACCGTCACTTCGCAGCCGAGACGGCGATGGGCGAGCGCCATCTCCATCCCGATGGGTCCGCCCCCCATGATCAGAAGGTGGCGCGGACGTTCCTTGAGGTCGAAGATCGTATCGTTGGTCAGATAGGGCACCTCGTCGATGCCCGGCACATCCGGCACGAAGGGGCGTGATCCGGTCGCGATGACGAAGCGGCGCGCCTCGATGATCTCGCCGCCGGCTTCGACCCGGCGCTTCCCGGTAAAGCGTGCATGCGCGCGGATCACCCGGCATCCGAGCCCCTCGAACCGTTCCTGGCTGTCATGGGGCGCGATGGTCGCGATGGCGTCTTTTGCATGTGCATGGGCCTTGTCCCAGTCGTCGCCCCGCGCGGCGGCATGCAGCAGGGCCTTTGACGGGACGCAGCCGGTGTTGAGGCAATCGCCCCCCATGTCGCCCGCTTCGATCAGAACGACCTTCGCCCCCATCTGCACCGCACCCGCCGCGACCGAAAGGCCGCCAGACCCGGCGCCGATCACGCAGATGTCCGTCTTGATGGTTGGTCTCGCACTCATAGCGCTGGCTCCTTTCGAAAGACGCGGATCAGCATGGGCAAAGCAGCGAGAGCGCAAAGACCCACGATGGGTCCGAGGATCGCGGGATCGAAGATGACGGACAGGTCCGGTGTGCCCTCGGTCTCGAAAACGGTGCCAAGTCCCGAGCCGACCGATGTATAGACCAGAGCGCCCGGAATGATCCCGATCACCGTCGTGACGACGAACCGCCACAACGGCACCCCCATGAAGGCCGGCAGCACATTGGCCACGAAGAAAGGCACCACAGGCGCGAGCCGCATGAGGAAGAGGACCGACCACTGGTTGCGGTCGAGCCCGCGCTTGAGCCGCGCCATGCGCCCCGCCCCCACGTCCATCCGCGCGGCGAGCCGTTCCCCCGCCCCCGCCTTGGCGGCGCTGAAGATGATCGTCGCACCCATGCTCGCCGCCAGCACGTTGTAGACGACGCCGGGAAACAGCCCGAACAGGAACCCGCCCGTCAAGGTCGCAATGGTCGCGCCGGGCAGCGACAGGCCTACGATCCCGGTATAGGTCGCGACAAAGACCAGAACGGCCGGCAGATAGTGGGCATCGCGATAGGCGATGAGCGCTTCGCGATTCTCGGCGAGCGCCTCGAAGGTCAGCCGGTCGCGCAGCAGGACGAAGCCGACCGCCGCCGCGAGGACGATCAGGATAAGGGGCAAGGATCGTTTCAACCGCTCGGACATCGTCTCTCCTTGGAAGATTTGCGCCACTGTGCCAATCCACCGGGGCGCCGACCAGCCACCCTCCGCAATTTCCCGCGAAAAGGTGAACTGCACGTTTGACTTGCCGCAAAACCGACCCTATAGACCGGGCTTCAACGGATTTCCCCGATTCCAGTGGGATCATGGGGTTTGTAACCACCCCGCTCTCGGGCGGAACTGAAACACGGACGGAGACGGGCGATGAAACGCACCTACCAACCTTCGAACCTGGTTCGCAAGCGCCGCCACGGCTTCCGTGCGCGCATGGCGACCAAAGCTGGCCGCAAGATCATCAACGCGCGTCGCGCGCGTGGCCGGAAGGAACTGAGCGCGTAGGCGCTTTGCGACTTTTGTCGACGGATTTGACACCGCCGGAGGACCCCGCGAACGGCTCGCCAGCCGAACCTGCGGGAAAACCTCCGGCGGTTTCGTCTTTGCAGGTCCTGCGCAAACGCGCCGATTTCCTCGCCTGCGCGCGCGCGGCAAAGGCCGGGACCGACAGCTTCCTCTTGCAGGGCCGCGACCGGCGCGACGGCACAACGACTGTGCGCGTGGGCTTCACCGCCTCGAAGAAGACCGGCAACGCCGTGATGCGCAACCGGGCCAAACGCCGGATGCGCGAACTGGCCCGCGCGGTGATTTCGCTCAAGGGACGGGACGGATGGGATTACGTGCTGGTGGCACGACCCGATGCGACGGTCTCGCGTCCCTATGCCGACATGCTCGACGACCTGAACCGCGCGATGGACCGGGTCCACAATCCGAAACCGGGGTCCTGACCCGGCTAGTAAAGCCCGAGCCCCATCGCCCCCATGATCAGGATGACCGCGAGCATCCCGATACTCGTGACCCAGGCGTTGCGTCTAGCCACCGCGCCCGCGACCGCCGGATAGGTTGCCGGGTTGTCGAACGCCCGGCGCAATCGGCCCCGGCTCGCCCCGTCGATGCCCGCCACGGCGACCGCGATGACGAAGGATGCGAGCACCATCAGCCCATAGGGAGTGAACACGTCGGAAACTGCCCCGATCCCACCACCGACCACCGCCCGGATCGGCCCGGTGATCAGCACCAAGGCGCCCGAAACCCCCATCACGAGCCCCGCAGCGCGCCCGATCCCCTCGAAGAGCGCGTGCGCTTCGTCAGCAGGGCGGCGCGCCATCGCGGGCATGAGGCAAAGGGCGAAAAACAGGTTGCCACCCGCCCAGGTCACCCCGACGATCAGGTGCAGTAGATGGGTCAGGGTCAGCATCGCGCGCTCCATGTCGACCAAGGTCAGCCTGCGACTGCCGCGACAATCCGTCAAGCCTTTGGACTGGCCCGGCTGACCCGGACCCCCTATATCCATGCCATGACGCCGCTCGCCCATATCGTTGCTCTGCCGGTCCGCGCCTACAGGCTCGTCCTGTCGCCTTGGGTCGGGCACAGCTGCCGGTTTCAGCCGACCTGTTCGGCTTATGCGCTCGAGGCGCTCGAGAAACACGGCGCGTTCAAGGGCACCTGGCTCGCGGCCCGCCGCATCGGGCGCTGTCACCCCCTGGGCAGTTCCGGCTTTGACCCGGTGCCCGAGCCGGGTAATCAGGGGAAAAAGCAGTAACCGGAGGCACGATGCCCCGAACCTTCGTCTTTCCCCTGACCACAGGTCGCTCCGGAACCGTCTTCCTGACCGAGCTCCTGCGCCGCAACTGGCCCGGATTGGTGCATCACGAAAGGCTGGGCTACACCTCGCTCGGGATCGAAACGCCCGACGCGAGCCATTTCACCTTCTTCAACTCGGTCGGAAATCACCCGCATGTGCAGGCCTTCTGGCGGCAGAAATGGGACCGGCTCCTCGCCTCCGGCACCGACCGCTACGCCGAGATTTCGCATTTCCTGTTCAAGGCCGGGCTTGTGGAGAACATAGCCCCCCTGACCGAGGCAGGCGATGTTCACTTGATCATCCTCACGCGCGATGCCTTCAAGATCCAGTGGAGTTATGTGAACCGCTTCGAATTCGCGAACTTCGGCTACACTTGGCTCTTCGCACTCGACCCCCGCTATCCCAACACCATCATCAGGAACGCCCCCTTCGCCGAGCATGGGGTCGCAGGCAACGCACTTTGGTATGTGCACGAGGTTTTCGCACGGGCCGAGTATTACGCGCTCCTGACCGCCGACATGCCCCGCGTCCACATCCACCGCGTCGACCTGTCCGAGATCACGATCCCCGAAGGCGCCGCGCGACTTCTCTCCGCGCTCGGCACCCCGGCGACCGCAGAGACCGTTCAGATGCCGCCGCGCCAGAACGAGACCAGACAAACCTTCTTCGACGACAGGATGCGGTCCTTCTGCCAAAGGCTCGCCGCCGGGACACCGCTTCAGTCGGAAGCCATCGCCCGGCGGTTTTTCGACGCGGGCCGCCGTCTGGCGCGCCCCCCTCTGGCGAAGACAAAACAATCTGATCCCGGCTGACGGCTCCTCAGACCCGACGAAGGTGCACTCCACGCAATTTTATTGCGCATTGCACATGGACAGCCGCCCACACCGCCCCTTAATCTGGTCGACGGACGGCGCGAGACGACGGCCAAGGGGGCGCGACGATTTATCCATGATCGCAGGCACACGGCAGATCAGGTCCAAGGGACGTGACGTGCAAGACCTGTTGCGCGGCTATATCCTGTCGCTTCCCTGCATAGGATTCGCCCTGTTTTCGGGCGCCTTCGTCGCCTTCACGACTCCTGGCGGGCTACTGGAAGCTCATCCCATCTGGCTTCGGCTGGCCGTCAATTTTGGACATATCACCCTCTTTCTGGGCTTCAGCTATGCCGTCCTTCCAATGCTCTTTCGCAAGGCCTTCGCAGCCGGCTGGCCGATCCTCTGGGTCCAGATCGCGAGCTATCTGGGTCTGTCGGTCCTCGTTGCCGCGAACTTTGCGCTGCTCGACGGTGCCGCGCTTTATTCCTGGACCATGGCCTTTCACTTCGCGACCGTCCTGATGATCACCGCGATCTCGGTGATCGTTGGCCTGCTCCTGTTCTGGGTCGTGGCCCTGCCCAAGGCGGGCATCGACGTGACCCCTGCACAACTCTGGTATTTCCGCCCGGTCGGAGACTGCCGCTTGCAGCCGCACCTCAGCTTCGACACCCGCGGCCGCGTGCTGCGCCTGACCGCCGAGAACCAATATGTGCGCGTGCTCACCGACAATGGGGAAGAACTTCTGCGCATGACCCTGGCCGAGGCCGCGGACCTCGTGCCGCCCGAGACTGGGCTGCGCATCCACCGGTCCCATTGGGTCGCCAAGGATCAATTCGCCGCGCTTCGCTTCGAATCCGGCAACCCGAGGCTCACCCTGGTCGACGGGCAGAACCTCCCCGTGAGCCGGAACATGGTCGAGGCAATTCGCGACATCCTCTCCGCAAGATCGCTTCCCGCTCACGCAGCGTGAATGTGACGGCCGGCCACCGGGCGTCAGTCACTCCAAATCTGTGTTTCTCGCACCATTTTTTGCACAGGGGCGCCTGACCGTTCTAGAGGACGATCAAAACTGCGGGCGTTGCGCAAGAGCCGCCCCACCAAGGAACAGGGCAGCGACATGAACGACATGACCACCACGCCACGCGGCGACGCCGAAGGTCTCGAACCGATCGCGCCGTCCGGCCCCACCCGCGCGCCCGACGACCGGGCCGCGCAGTTCGAACGCGAGGCCGACGGAACGCGCTTTCCCGGTCTTACCCCCGGCCTCAGGATCACCTCCGTCGAAGGCCCCCGTGCGGTCGAGGATCTCACACCCGGCGATTTCGTCCTGACGCGGGAGAACGGGTTTCAGCCGGTCCTCTGGGTCGGTCAACGGCAAGTCGCGGGCGACCAGTTGTCCCCTGCCTTGCGTCCGGTCCGCGTGGAGCGCGGCGCCCTGGGTCCCGGCGTTCCGACCCGTCCGATGGTCGTGGCACCACGCCTGCGCGTCACAACGCATCCCGATGACGCCACTGCTCCTATGGTGCCGGTCGGCTGGCTCGTGGGAGACACCGGAATCGACGCGCTGAACAGCGACGCCGTGATCTATGTCGTGCTGGGCTTCGAGGCACCCCAGGTCATTCTGGCCGAAGGCGCCTGGGTGGATGCCCCCGGCCTTGGCGAAAGGCTCGGTGCGGGCAACGCCACCCTCTTGTCGGTCTTCCCGGAACTTGCCTTCGACGAAACCGTGCTGATGGACGCCTGACGCGCGCAGTCTCGCTTGCCACGCGGCCCCTCGCGGCGTATTTCGCGGCCATGCTCGACGATCACGACGATATCCATCCGCTCTTCCACGGCGCGCCCTCGACCACCGAGTTCAAGAAGCTGCGCAAGCGGATCCTGCGCAACGTCCGCGAGGCGGTCGAACAATACGGCATGATCGAACGCGGCGCGAAATGGCTGGTGTGCCTGTCGGGGGGGAAGGACAGCTACACTCTGCTCGCAGCCCTCTACGAGCTTCAGTGGCGCGGGCTCCTGCCCGTCGAGATCCTCGCCTGCAACCTCGATCAGGGCCAGCCGGGGTTTCCCGCGACCGTGCTGCCGACGTTTCTTGAAGAACGCGGCGTGCCGCACCGGATCGAATACGAAGACACCTACTCCATCGTGATGGACAAGGTGCCCGCCGGCCGCACCTTCTGCGCGCTCTGCTCGCGGCTCAGGCGTGGCAACCTCTACCGCATCGCGCGGGAAGAAGGCTGCACCGCCGTGGTGCTCGGCCATCACCGTGATGACATCCTCGAGACGTTCTTCATGAACCTGTTCCACGGCGGTCGGCTCGCCACGATGCCGCCGAAACTCGTCAACGAAGAGGGCGATCTCTTCGTCTATCGGCCCCTGGCCCATGTGGCCGAAGAGGATTGCGAGAAGTTCGCGAAGGCGATGAATTACCCGATCATCCCCTGCGATCTCTGCGGTTCGCAGGACGGGCTGCAACGTCAGCAGGTCAAACAGATCCTCGATGGCTGGGAGAAGAACTCTCCCGGTCGCCGGCAGGTTATGTTCCGCGCGCTGATGAACGCGCGGCCATCGCATCTGCTCGACCCGAAGCTCTGGGATTTCGCCGGTCTCAGCCTTGGCAAGCCGGACGACCCGGATCAGGCCTAGTGCGTTAACCGCCGATTGACTCGACACCCCTAAGGTCGTCGCGACTCGGGACTGCTCCCTCAGCTTGACGACCTCGGACGGTGCGCACATGACGATTTCCCCGGCACGACGCCGCGAAGACTTCTTTCGGAAACTGCGGCGTCTGGCGTTCGGTCCGCAGATGCTCGCCTTCCTGCCCGCCATCATGCTCGGCGCCTTCTGGTTCGGGGGCGAAGGGTTCCTTTTCGTGATCGCTGTTACCATGCCCACGCTTCTGGCCCTCACCGGGACATTCGAATGGCCCTGGTCAAAGGGTGGCGGTCGCGACGCGCTCACCGGGCTGCCAGGGCGATCCGATCTGGTCGACCGGCTGTCACGGGGCATGACGGAAGGCGCAAACGACAGGGGTGACCCATCCGTCTGCCTCGTCGTCGACATCGACAATGTCCCTTCGATCCTGTCGCAATTCGGTGATGCGGGGCTTGAACTTGTGCTCCGGACCTGCGCCGACCGTATCGCCTTTGCCCTGCGGGAGGGCGACCTCCTCGCGGCCCTGGCTCCTGGGCGTTTCGGTCTCGCCCTGGCCAAGACGCCGCGCACCGACCTCGAAGCCATGATCCAGCTTGCCGGCCGGCTGCAGGACCGGCTGGAACAGCCGATTTCGCTCGATGGCACGCGCGTGCTCCTGTCGGCCTGCATCGGCTTTGCCCTGCCGTCGCGGCTGCCCGACCAGACCGGCGAGAGCTGTCTCGACGCAGCCGAAAGCGCACTCGCCGAGGCGCAGGAGGCAGGGCCGGGATCGGTGCGCGCCTTCTCCCGCGGGATGCGGCCCCGTGTCTCGGTGCCCGACAACATGACGCGCGAGGTCGTCGCGGCGCTCGAGACTGGTCAAATCGTGCCCTGGTTCCAGCCACAGATTTCCACGAACGACGGGGCGCTCTCGGGGCTCGAGGCGCTGGCGCGCTGGGAACATCCGGAAAAGGGGCAGATCGCCCCCGCCGCCTTCCTCCCCGCCATCGCATCGGCGGGGCTCTTCGAACGGCTGGGCGAGGTAATGCTGTTTCAGTCGCTCACGGCACTCAAGGAATGGGACCGGCGCGGGCTCATCGTGCCGAATGTCGCGGTCAACGTCTCGGCGGACGAGTTGCGCAATCCCCGACTGTTCGAAAAGATCCGGTGGGAACTCGACCGTTTCGACCTGAAACCCGAACGGCTGGTCATCGAAATCCTCGAGAACGTCGTCGCGCAATCCGAGGACGACACCACCACGCGCAACATCGCGGCGCTGTCACGCCTGGGTTGCGGCATCGACCTTGACGATTTCGGCACCGGCCACGCCTCGATCTCCAACATCCGGCGGTTCGATGTGACCCGGATCAAGATCGACCGGAGCTTCATTTCCCATGTCGACACCGACCGCGACCAGCAGAACATGGTCTCTGCGATCCTCACCATGGCGGAACGGCTCGGTCTCGACAGTCTGGGCGAAGGCGTCGAAACCCACGGCGAACATGCGATGCTCGCTCAATTGGGATGCAACCATGTTCAGGGCTACTCAATTGCCCGTCCGATGCCCTTCTCCGCCACCCTCGACTGGATCGCTGCACATCACGAAAAGGTGCCTCGCCCGCCCCGGATCGGACGCAGTGCCGACGACCGTGGTCAAGCCCTTGGCTGACCACGGTCTTGACCCGCGCGGCCTGTTTGACGGCGGGTCACGGCCCCGCCGCCGTCCAAGCGAAACAAGGCGCGCGGGCCGGCCGGCCCGGTGAATCTGCTTGACCTTTGGCCTTGTGGCCTGTTGAACGCCACTGACCCAAAAAAGGACGTGGTGGGACCCTATGGACAGCCAGAACAAGAACCTCCTGATCGCGACAGTGCTGAGCTTCATCGTCATCACGGCGTGGCTCGTCCTGTTCCCGCCAGCCGACCCGGCCCCGGTGGAACCCGAGGAGGTTGCCGAAACCCTGGCCCCCGGCGCCGTGAACGAAGACGGCTCGGCCGCCGTTCCCCCGGCCGCGACGGGCACGCCCGACGCCCCCGGCGACACCGCCCCCGCCGCGACGCCGGCGGACACCCAGTCCGCCCTTGCCGCGAGCCCCCGCATCGCCATCGACACGCCCAAGCTGTCGGGGTCGGTCGCGCTGCTTGGCGGCCGGATCGACGATCTGCACCTCAACGACTACAACGTCTCGCTCGACGCCGACAGCGATACGGTGACGCTCCTTAAGCCCGCGGGCGAACCGGAAGCCTATTACACGCTTTACGGCTGGGCGCCGGCCGGCGATCTCGACGCCGCCGAAGTGCCCAATGCCAACACTGAGTGGACCCTCGAAGAGGGCGAGACGCTCACCCCCACGACCCCGATCACCCTCGTCTGGCAAAGCCCCGGTGGCCTGACCTTCCGCCGCACGATTTCGATCGACGCGGACTACATGTTCACCGTCGCCCAGTCCGTCGAGAACGGAACCGAGACGGCGATCCGTCTCGCCCCCTACAGCCAGATCGTGCGCCATGGCGAACCCTCTGATCTCAAGGGGTTTTTCATCCTTCACGAGGGCGTCATCCGTCAAACCGAGGCCGAACTGGCCGAGATCGACTACAAGGACGTGCGCGAATTCGAGCAGGACGGCCGCGAGGGCGCGCCCGCCGAAACGGTGCAGGCCAACGGCGAAGGCTGGGTCGGCTTCACCGATCACTACTGGGAAACGCTGATCATTCCCGAAAACGGCCAGACCTTCACCTCGGTCGTGAAGTACCTGCCCAGCGCCAACATCTATCAGACCGACGTGCGCCTGCCGGTGATGGACGTGGCGGCCGGCGCGACCGCCACGATCGACACCCGGCTCTTCGCCGGTGCCAAGGAATGGGACGTCATCCGCGACTATCAGAACGAGGGCGGCGTCTACCGGCTCCTCGACTCGATCGACTGGGGCATGTTCTTCTTCCTCACGAAGCCCATCTTCGCTGTGCTCCATTGGCTCCACGGCCTAATCGGCAACATGGGTTGGGCGATCATCGCGCTCACCTTCATCATGAAGGCGATCCTCTTCCCGCTGGCCTACCGGTCCTATGTCTCCATGGCGAAGATGAAGGAACTGCAGCCGCAGATGGAGGAGATCCGCAAGAAAGCCGGCGACGACCGCATGAAGGTCCAGCAGGAGATGATGGAGCTTTACAAGAAGGAGAAGGTGAACCCGGCTTCCGGCTGTTTGCCCGTGCTCTTGCAGATCCCGATCTGGTTCTCGCTCTACAAGGTGGTTTTCGTCACGCTCGAACTGCGCCACCAACCCTGGCTCGGCTGGATCCGCGACCTCTCCGCTCCCGATCCGTCGTCGATCCTGAACCTCTTCGGCCTGCTCCCCAATGCGGCGCCCGATCCGACCAGCTGGTTCTACTTCTTCTCGCTGGGGATCCTGCCGATCCTTCTGGGCATCTCGATGTGGCTCCAGCAGAAACTGAACCCGGCACCGGCCGATGCCACGCAGGCGATGATCATGAACTGGATGCCCTGGGTCTTCATGTTCATGCTGGGACGCTTCGCTTCCGGCCTCGTGCTCTACTGGATCACCAACAACACGCTGACCTTCATTCAGCAATATACGATCATGCGCAGCCACGGCGCGAAGCCCGATATTTTCGGCAACATCATTTCAAGCTTCAAGAAGAAGCCGGAGCCGGAAAAGAAGTGACGGCGTCGCTGCCCTTTCCGCTGGCCGAAGAGCCGGATGATGCGTCCCGCGAAGCGGGGCGCAAACTCTTTGCGGCGCAGACCGACTTTCTGAAGGGTGTCGTGGCCATGAATGGCCTGCCGCCCGATGACCGGCTGGAGGTCTGTTTCGCGGGGCGGTCGAACGTTGGGAAATCCACGCTGATCAACGCGCTTACCGGCCGCAAGGGGCTCGCCCGGGCCTCGAACACGCCGGGACGGACGCAGGAGATCAATTACTTCACGACCACCGGCGGGCCCTACCTCGTCGACCTGCCCGGCTATGGCTATGCCAATGCGCCGGTAGCCATCGTCGAGAAATGGCAACGCCTTCTCAAATCCTACCTCCAGGGCCGCGCCACCCTGCGCCGGGCCTTCGTCCTCGTCGACCACCGCCATGGCATCAAGACCGTGGACGAGGAGATCATGACGCTGCTCGACAAGGCCGCCGTCACCTTTCAGGTCGTGATGACCAAGTCGGACAAGGTGAAGGCGGTCGAGCGCGACAATATCCTCGCCCAGGTGCGCGAGAAACTGTCGAAACATCCCGCGGCCTTCCCCGAGATCGTCCTGACCTCCTCCGAGAAGGGCGACGGGATCGAAACGCTGCGCGCGATCATCGCATCGCTGGACTAGGCCCGCGCCCGGCCAGCCCCCGCCTTGAAGAGCCCGGTCCTGCCGCGTATCAAGTTGGCAGCCGTCAACAGGATCAGCACATGAGAAAGCTCAGCATGAACCGCGACTGGATCGCCACCGCGCGCACCCTCAACGAAGCCCTGCCCTATCTCCAGCGCTACAAGGGCGCGACGGTCGTCGTCAAATTCGGCGGCAACGCCATGGGAGACGACGAGGCGATGGCGAGCTTCGCGCGTGACATCGTGCTCATGCGCATGGTCGGCGTGAACCCCGTGGTCGTGCACGGCGGCGGGCCGATGATCAACGACATGCTGAAGAAACTCGGCGTCGAAAGCGAATGGGTGAACGGCAAGCGCGTCACCGATGCGGCCACGGTCGAAGTTGTGGAAATGGTGCTCTCTGGCCCGGTCAACGCGCGCATCGTGGCCGCGATCAACCAGGAAGGCGGGCGCGCCGTGGGCCTGTCGGGCAAGGACGCGAACCTCATGGTCTGCGAACCGACCGACGCGAAACTGGGGTTCGTCGGCACCCCGGTCGAAGTCGATCCCTTCGTGCTCAAGCGCCTCGTCGAAAGCGAGACGATCCCGGTCATCGCCCCCATCGGCGTGGGACGCGAAGGCGAGAGCTACAACATCAACGGCGACACGGCGGCAGGCGCGATTGCAGCGGCCCTGAAAGCCGACCGGCTGCTGCTCATGACCGACGTGCAGGGCGTGAAGGGGCCGGATGGGAATTTCGTCACCGAGCTGACCTCCTCGCAGATCAAGGACTGGACCGCGGATGGCACCATCGCCGGCGGCATGATCCCCAAGACGGAAACCGCGCTCAAGGCGCTGGAGGGCGGCTGTCGCGCGGTGGTGATCCTCGACGGGCGCGTGCCGAACGCGGCCCTGCTCGAGCTCTATACCGAGCAAGGCCCCGGTTCGATCATCCGGCTCGGCTGATGGACCATGCGGCGGAGGCGCGGGCGGTTTATCTCGACCTCCTCGCCGTCGCGCCCGAAGGGGAACGGTTCGTCGCCCTGCTCGGCCCGCACGAGCCCGGCTTCTGGGAGGCGTTCCAGAACAGCCCCGAGGCCGCCGACCGTGCTCCCGACCCGATGGACCGCTGGTCCAAGCGTGTGATCGGCGCCCTTGCCACGCAATGGGGGGGCAGCGCGGTCTTTCCCTCGGACGGGCCGCCTTATCCCCCCTTCATCCGCTGGGCGCTCGGATCGGGGCAGGTCTGGCAATCGCCGGTCGGACTGCTGGTGCATCCGCGTCAGGGTCTCTGGACTTCGTTTCGGGGGGCGATCCTTCTCGACCATGCGCCGCTTCTGCCGGAGCTGGCCAATCCCTGCCTATCCTGCGGAGACCAACCCTGCCTGAATGCCTGTCCCGTCAATGCCTTGAGTGCGACAAGCTATGACACCGATGCATGCCATGAATTGCTTTCCACGGAAAATGGTGCGGATTGCCTGAACATGGGTTGCGCGGCACGCAGAGCTTGCCCCGTCAGTACCTCTTACGGTAGAAAGGCGGACCAGTCCCATTTCCATATGAGAGCGTTCCATCCCGCATGACCCTGCGCCTGATTCTGACCCGCCATGCCAAATCCTCCTGGGACGACCCTTTGATCACGGACCGCGAGCGTCCGCTCAATCGGCGCGGGCGGGCCTCGGCGGCGGCGCTGGGGCGCTGGCTTGCCGGCTCCGGGATGCGCCCGGATCAAGCACTCGTCTCGGCGGCCGAACGCACGCGCGAGACCTGGGAGATCGTGAAGCGCGAAGCCGGGTTCAACGTGAAGGCCGATCATTCCCCGGCGCTCTACCTGTCCGAACCCGACACCATGCTGTCGATCCTGAAGGGAGCGACGGGACAGGTGGTCATGCTGATCGCGCATAATCCGGGTATCTCTTTCTTCGCGCGCTCGATCCTCGAAACGCCGCGGCTCGACAGCCTTTATGACCGCTATCCCACCGGTGCGACCGCCGTGATCGACTTCGACGCCGACAGCTGGGACGCGATCGGCTGGCGGAGCGGCACCCTTGCCGCCTTCGAGGTGCCGCGCCACCTGATCGAGGAAGAGGCGAAAGCGGCGACCGAAGCTGCCCTCACCGCCTCCGGCGCCGAGACCGACACGCCCGTCTCGGTCTGACGCTTCGCCTGGTCCCTCCGGGCCCTAGTGCCCGATGATCTGGGACAAGAACTGTTTCGTGCGTTCCGACTTCGGATTGTTGAAGAACTCTCGCGGCTCGTTCTGTTCCACGATCTGACCATCCGCCATGAAGATCACGCGGTTCGCCACCGCCTGGGCAAAGCCCATCTCGTGGGTCACGCAGATCATCGTCATGCCCTCTTCGGCGAGCTCGATCATGGTGTCGAGCACCTCCTTGATCATCTCGGGATCGAGCGCCGAGGTCGGCTCGTCGAAGAGCATGATCCGCGGCATCATGCAGAGCGACCGGGCGATGGCCACGCGCTGCTGTTGACCGCCCGAGAGCTGCCCAGGATACTTGTGCGCCTGATCCGGGATCTTGACCTTCGAGAGGAAATGCATCGCCCGTTCGTCGGCCTCTTTCTTGGGAACCTTTCGGACCCAGATCGGCGCGAGCGTGCAGTTCTCGAGAATGGTCAGATGCGGGAAGAGGTTGAAGTGCTGGAACACCATCCCGACCTCGGAGCGCACCTTGTCGATGTTCTTGAGGTCCGAGGTCAGTTCGATCCCGTCCACGATGATCTGCCCGGCCTGATGTTCCTCGAGCCGGTTAATGCAGCGGATGAGCGTCGATTTCCCCGACCCGGACGGCCCGCAGATCACGATGCGTTCGCCCCGATAGACGGTCAGGTCGATGTCGCGCAGCACGTGGAAGGTGCCATACCACTTGTTCATGTCGGAAATCTGGATGGCCACCTCATCGGAGATTTGCATGCCCGAGGGATCGACGGTTGTTTCGAGGTCTATCTGAGACATGGAAAAGCTCCTTAGCTGTTATCGGTGCGCAGCTTGCGCTCCAGATACATCGAGTAACGGGACATGGAGAAACAGGAGAGGAAGAAGAGGATCGCGATGAAGCCGTAGAGCTCCCAGACGATCCCGTTCCAGTTGGCGTCGGCCCGGATCGAGGTGGACAGCCCGAGCGGATCGAGCAGCCCGATGATCGAGACGAGCGTCGTGTCCTTGAAGAGACCAATGAAGGTCGACACGATGCCGGGGATCGAGATCTTGAGCGCCTGCGGCATGATGATGAGCCGCTGCGCCCTCCAGTAATCGAGACCGAGCGCATCGGCCGCCTCGTACTGGCCACGCGGAAGTGCGGCGAGCCCGCCCCGGATCACCTCGGCCATATAGGCCGAGGCAAACAGCGTCGCCATGATCATGACGCGCAGGATGATGTCGAAGTTCGTCCCCGGCGGCATGAAGATGTTGAGAAGTGTCGAGGCCACGAAAAGAAGCGTGATCAGCGGCACACCCCGGATGAACTCGATGAACCCCACGGACAGGTATTTCACGATCATCAGGTCGGATTGACGGCCAAGGGCGAGGACGATGCCAAGCGGCAGCGAAATCCCGATGGCCACGACCCCGATCCAGACCGAAAGCATGAAGCCCCCGAAGAGGCGGCTTTCGACACCCTGAATGCCGATGGGAAGGATGGAATGCAGCGCCTCCGCCACCGGCCCGACGGCAAAGAGCCACCAAAGGATCGGCAGAAGGATCGCCGCGAGGGTCCCGCCCAGAGACCCGATCACGGGCGACAGGAACCGGAAGGCAAGATAGCCGATCAGCAGCCCGCCCGCGACCATGAGCGGAAGCCAGAAGGTTCCCCCCCACATGAGCCAGGGTGCGAGGAAGGGGAAAGCCGCCGAGACGTAGAGAAGCTGGCGCGGCACGCCGCCCGAAAACAGGATCGGTGCCATCGCCACGAACAGCAGCAGCAGCGTCAGGATGGGGCGCCAGTAAAGCTCGCTTGGGTAGAACCCGAACAGAAGCTGAATCCAGCGTTCCCGGATCACGCCCCAACAGGCGCCATGTTCCTTGGCGAGGGCCGCAATGATCTCGCGACACTCCGACAGGGATTGCGCGTTCCAGGTGGGTGTGAGGACCCAGGACAGGAGGTTGACCATGACCCAGACCACGAGCACCAGAAGCGCGACGGTGACGATCGAATTGAACCAGCCCGAAAACAGGTTCTGCCGCATCCAGCCAATAACTCCGACCGAGGTGACCGGCGGCTCCTTCTCGGGGAGCATGTCCGTGCGAACAAAGGAATAGTCGGACATCTCAGCGCTCCTTCAGTTTCACGGCATTGTTGTAGGCGTTCATCACCGCCGAAATGGCCAGCGATATGCCGAGATAAATGAGCATGGTCATGAGCACGGCCTCGAGCTCGCGTCCGGTCTGGTTGAGGGTGATCCCCATCAGCGTGCCGGTCAGGTCCATGTAGCCCACCGCGATGGCGAGGGACGAGTTCTTGGTCAGGTTGAGATATTGCGAGATGAGCGGCGGGATGATGACCCGAAGTGCCTGCGGCAGGACGACGAGCGACATGATCCGGCGCGGACGCATGCCCAGCGCCGCCGCGGCCTCGGTCTGGCCCTTGGAAATGGCGAGGATACCGCCGCGCACGATCTCGGCGATGAAGGCCGCGGTATAGAGCGACAGGGCAAGCCAGAGCGCGATGAGCGAGTTGCGCATGTAGGTGCCGCCATCGAAGTTGAACCCGCGCAGTTCAGGCGACGACAGCCAGAACCCCAGAAGCCACAGCACGATGGCCGTGGGCAAGACGATCACGCCGACCCGCCAATACCATGTCTTGGGCCGCACACCTGTCGCGGCCTGCACCCGGTCCGCGCGTTGACCGATAAGCCTCGAAATCAGGATCCCCGCGACCAGAATGGCGACGATGGCAATCAGGTCGAGGCTCACGTCGAAGGCGACCGCGCTGTCTCCGAACAGATGGACATCGCCGATCCCCTGCCGCCAGCCGACGGGATTGCCCTCTTCGTCGGTATGGCCGAAGAGCGGCTCTGGCACATAGAAGCCCCGGTTGGTCAGCGCCACGCTGTCGTTGAGGAACATGCTCGCCTGTGGCTCGTCCCCCCGGAAGGCCGACGGCGCCGGCAGCGTTTCGATCAGCACCGCCATGGTGAAGACGATCCAGAGCAGCACCGGCACGTTGCGGAAAAGCTCGACATAGACCGTCATGATCCGGCCGATGAGCCAGTTGTTGGACAGACGGAGCACGCCCACGATGATCCCGACCACGGTCGCCGTAACGCAGCCCATGAAGGCCACAAGCAGCGTGTTCAGAAGCCCGACGAAAGCCGCGCGCAGATGCGGATCGCGCGAGGTGTAGTCGATCAGGCGCTGGTTGATGTCATAGCCCGCCGGAAGGCCGAGAAAATCGAAGCCCACCGATTTCCCGAGCGACGCGAGATTCGACAGCGTGTTCGACACCAGCCAGCCGATCAGGATCAGAAAAAGGATGAGCGCGATGATCTGGATCGTCGCGGAGCGATAACGGCTGTCATACAGCAGCATCGAGAAACGGAACTTGCTCCCTTGCGGGTCCGTCGCTGTGGTCATGTGTTGGTCCCCGTTGCGCCCCGGCCCTCTTTCGCGCGGGTTGATCCCACGTCGCCCGGGCCCGGGTTATTGGTCGCGTGAAAGCGAGAGGGGCGCGAGTTGCCCCGCGCCCCTCTGGTGTTCCTTAGCGGAACGGCGGTGCGTATTGCAGGCCGCCGTCTTTCCACTGCGCGTTCAGACCGCGCGACAGGCCGATCGGGGTCGACTCGCCGATGTTGGCCTCGAAAATCTCGCCGTAGTTGCCGACAGCCATGATGGCCTTCATGCCGAAGTCGGCGTCGAGGCCGAGCATTTCGCCCATGTTGCCTTCGGTGCCGAGGATCCGGTTGATTTCCGGGTTGTCGGTGCCCTTGGCCAGCTCTTCGACATTGGTCGAGGTGATGCCGTATTCTTCCGCCGCGACGAGCGCGAAGAAGGTCCATTTCACGATATCGGCCCAGTCGTCGTCGCCATGACGAACAAGCGGTCCGAGCGGCTCTTTCGAGATGATTTCCGGCAGGATCACGTGATCGCCGGGGGTCTCGAACGAGGCGCGCGTGGCGGCAAGGCCCGAGGCGTCCGTGGTGTAGGTGTCGCAAGCCCCGGCGAGGTATTGCTGCTGGGCTTCGGCGTTGGTTTCGATCGGCACCGGCTCATAGCTGATGTTGTTGGTGCGGAAAAAATCCGCGAGGTTGAGCTCGGTCGTGGTGCCGGTCTGGATGCAAACGGTCGCGCCGTCGAGTTCCTTGGCCGAAGACACGCCCAGCGCCTTCGGCACGATGAAGCCTTGGCCATCGTAGTAGTTGACGCCGGTGAAGGTGAACTTCAGGTCGACGTCGCGCGACAGGGTCCAGGTGGTGTTGCGCACGAGGATGTCCACTTCGCCCGAAGCGAGCGCGGTGAAGCGGGTCTTGGGGGTCGTCGGCACGAATTCGACGGCTTCCGGGTCACCGAGGGTGGCGGCGGCGACAGCGCGGCACACGGCCACGTCGAAGCCTTCCCAACGGCCATTCGCATCCGGTGCCGCAAAGCCGGTCAGACCCGAGTTGGTGCCGCACTTGAGGGCACCACGCGCTTTCACGTCATCCAGAGTCGCGGCCCCCGCCACGCCGGCGACCAGGCCAGCGACGGTCATTGCGCCGAGAAATACGGATTTCTTCATTATTAACCTCTTCCTGATGGATGCCCTTGGTGGGCTTTTTTTAGGGGGCTGATCGCCCCTGGCGATACTTGGAAGGGAGTTTCTCCCTACGTGCCAAGGATTTGGGCAAATATTCCGGGTCAGGTCAACCCGCCCCTTGCCCGCATAGCGCGGCGGAACCGGCTAACGCCCCGTCAAGTTTGGATATTCCGTCAGGAACGCGTGTTCAATTTTGATCGATCAGTCGAAAAAACAGCGCCGCATCGTGGAATGCCTGTCTTTTGATCGCTGCCTGTTCGGCAGCTTCTTCGTCTTCGCCCCATTGCTCGATCTGGAAATCTTCGTCGATCCGGGACAAGCGCCAGGCCTCTTCCGGCATCAGCCGGCCCCGGGTGACGGCGAGAGCAATGACGAGCGATCCGGACAGTGCGACGAGGTCGTGGAAGGCCGCGAGACGGAACTGGTCGAGCGCGTGGACTTCGGCCGCTAGCCGTTCGAGCGCGGCGTCTTCCTGCGCCACATGCACGATCCCGGTCCGGGGCGCCAGACGCGCGCCAAAGGTCTCGGCCGCCCAGTCGAGCAACGGGTCCCAACCAGCGGCCTGTCGCGCCACCAGTTCGTCGGGCGCATCGGCGCGGTAGCAGGTCAGGTCGCTGTCGCCATAGGCGGCAAGCATCTCGGCCACCTCGGCGTGTTGCGGCACCACCTTGTCGATGGCGGAATTGGCGGTCCGGGTCATCGGCATCGTCCTCGGGTCGATCCGCTCGGCCTGTGCGTCCCATTCCGCCGCCAGCGCCTCGGCCAGCGCCAGCGTGGGCACGGTCAGCGCGGCCTTGGCGGGTGTGCGCACCGTCCGCGCGTCGAGAAACACGGTGAAGCCGCCCTCGACCGCGCCTGCCTTCGTCTCTTTCCAGAACCGTTTCGGGGCCCATTCGCTCATGCCGCACTCCATCGTCTGTCGATCGTCGGGATCAGCTCGGCGAATTGCCCGATCACCGCATCCGCCCCGGCTGCCCGCAACCTGTCGGCGGCGTGGTATCCCCATGTGACCCCAATGGTAAAGACCCCGGCGGCACGACCGGCCTCGATGTCATAGGCCGTGTCGCCCACAAAGACCGCATCGCCGGGCGCAACCCCGGTGTCGCGCAGCGCGGCAAGGACCATGGCCGGGTGCGGTTTGGACGGGTGATCGTCTGCCGTCTGCGTGGTCGCGAAGAGCTTGTGAAGCCCGTAGGCCTCGACGATGCGGGTCATTCCACGCCGCGACATGCCCGTGGCCGTGCCCAGAAAGACCTCGTCGCGCGCGGCGAGCTCCTCCATCGCGGCGCGCGCACCTTCGAAGAGAGGCGGCGCGCCATCGTCGGCGCGTGATTGCATATAGGCCTGCCGATAGGCCGCTACCATCCGCGCCTGCGCATCAGCGTGCTCGGCGGGATAGAGAAGCGCGACAGCCTCTGGCAGCGACAGCCCGACAACCGAAAGCGTGGCCTCTCGTGAGGGCACCGGTAATCCCGCTACACCAGCGGCAATCTCCATCGCCGCGACGATCGCGTATTGGCTGTCGATCAGCGTGCCGTCGACGTCGAAGAGCACCAGCCTCAGGGGGCCCATTCTTCGTCCTCGAAAGGATCCTCCGGCGCGCCCCGCAGGTCGAAGCCCAACTGCTCCCAGGTCTTCGCCATATGCTCGGGCAGGTCCGCCTCGATCCGCAGACGCTTCTTCGTCACCGGGTGGTCGATTTCGATCGAGCGCGCGTGAAGGTGCAGCTTGCGGCTGATCTCACCGCCCAGCATGGCGCCCCAACCGTCGCCGAGGTTCTCCTGAGACGAGCCACCATATTTCCCGTCGCCCACGATGGGATGGCCAAGCTCGGCCATATGCGCGCGCAGCTGATGGGTGCGCCCGGTGACCGGCACCAGTCCGACCCAGGCCGCCCGCTGCGCGAGGTTCTCGATCACGGCGTAATCCGTTTCCGCCCGTTTCGCGCCGTCGACCTTGGCGACTTCCGCCGGGTGAACGCAGAGCATCTTCTCGCCTTCGCCGTGACCGCCGCCCGGGGCTTTCACCAGCCCCCATTTCACGGTGCCCTTCTTCGGGCTCGGCACGCCGGCGACAACCGCCCAGTAGATCTTGCGCGATTCCCGCGCGCGGAAGGCATCGGTCAGGGCCTTCGCCACAAGACGGGTCCGCGCGAGCAGGAGGACCCCCGAGGTGTCCTTGTCGAGCCGATGCACGAGACGCGGTTTTTCGTCGAACCCGAAGGTCAGCGCCTCGACCAGCCCGTCCACATGCCGCGTGACCCCGGTGCCGCCCTGTGTCGGCAGGCCCGGTGGCTTGTTCAGCGCGATGATCTGGTCGTCCCGGTAGATCACGCAGGACTGGATCATCTTGGCGTCGGCATCCGATACGCGCGCGCGCTGCGGACGCTCGGGCCGCTCGGGTTCCGGTCCCGGCTCGGGCAGCGGCGGAATGCGCACTTCCTGCCCCTCTTCCACCCGGGTCGCGGGCTTCACGCGACCACCATCGACGCGGATTTCGCCCTTTCGGCACATCTTCTCGATGCGGCCCTGCGCCACATGGGGAAACTGACGCCGGAACCACCGGTCGAGCCGCTGGTCGCCGTCGCCCTTGGCGACCGTGATTGTCTGAACACCACTCATGCCATCACCATCCGTGTCAGAAAGGCACCCACCACAAGCGCGAGGAGCGACAGCGCCACCGAGAGCACGACATAAACCGCCGCCGTGCCGCCCTGCCCCCGCTCAAACAGCGTCAGGGCGTCCAGCGAGAAGGCCGAGAACGTCGTGAACCCGCCCAAGACGCCGGTCATCAGGAAGGGGGCAAGCGCCGTGCCGCCCTTTCGCGCCATAACGACGAAGAGCGCGCCCATGAGGAAACTGCCAAGCACGTTCACCGTGATCGTGCCATAGGGGAACCCGAGCCCGAACATCCGCCCGGTCGTGACGTTGACGAGATAGCGGCCCGAAGCGCCAATGGCGCCTCCGGCCGCGACGGCGAGGAGTGTCTGTAACATGGCCTTCCTGTCCTCTCTGCCGCGGCCCTTGTCAACAGGGCGTCAGCCGTTCCGCTTGGCGCGCAGGCCCGCGAAGAACTCGACCCGCTTCTTGAGGTCCCGCTCGAACCCCCGTTCGACCGGGACGTAATAGATCGGGCGCTTCATGCCATCGGGGAAGTAATTCTGCCCCGAGAACCCGTCCTCGGCGTCATGGTCATAGGCATAACCGGCACCGTAACCCTCGTCCTCCATGAGCTTCGTGGGCGCATTGAGGATATGCTTGGGGGGCGGGGTCGATCCGGTCTTGCGGGCCTCGGCCCTGGCCGCCTTGTAGGCCACATAGCCCGCGTTCGATTTCGGCGCGAGGGCGAGATAGATGACCGCTTGCGCCAGCGCGAGCTCGCCCTCCGGGCTTCCCAGCCGCTCGAAGGTGTTCCAGGCGTCGATGCAGACCTGATTGGCCTGCGGATCGGCCAGGCCGATGTCCTCGACTGCCATCCGGGTAAGCCTGCGGGCCAGAAAGCGCGGGTCCTCGCCACCTTCCAGCATCCGGGAAAACCAGTAGAGCGCGGCGTCCGGGTCGCTGCCGCGCACCGATTTATGAAGCGCGGAGATCAGGTTGAAATGCTCGTCACCCGCCTTGTCATAACGTGCAGCCCGCCGCATCAGCCGCTTGATCAGGTCGTCGCGGCCGAGTTTCGCGTCCACCTTCCAGGCGGCCACCTGTTCCACGAGGTTGAGAAGCGCCCGTCCGTCACCGTCGGCCATCTCGATCAGCGCGTCCCGCGCATGCCCGTCGAGCGGCAGTCCGCGACCAAGTTCCTTTTCAGCCCGCTGGATGAGCCGCTCCAGATCCGCAGGCTCAAGACGACGCAGCGTGATCACCTGCGCCCGCGACAAGAGCGCCGCGTTCAACTCGAACGAGGGGTTCTCGGTGGTCGCCCCGACCAGAAGGATCGTCCCGTCCTCCATATGCGGCAGGAATCCGTCCTGCTGGGCCTTGTTGAAGCGGTGGATCTCGTCGACGAAAAGCAGCGTCCCCTGCCCGTTGCCGCGCCGGATCTTGGCCGCCTCGAACACCTTGCGAAGCTCCGGCACGCCCGAGAAGATCGCGGAAATCTGAACGAAATGCAGGTCGGTCTCGCGCGCGAGCAGCCGCGCAATGGTGGTCTTGCCCACCCCCGGCGGCCCCCAGAGAATGAGCGAGCCAAGCGATCCCGCGCCAAGCATCACGCCCAGCGGCCCCTCCGGGCCCAGAACATGTTCCTGTCCGATGACCTCGGACAGCGCGGCAGGCCTGAGCCTGTCGGCCAGAGGTCGCGGGCCCGCGTCGGGCTTGGGCGTGTCCATGGAGGAAAAGAGATCGGCCATAGGACCTAGCTAATCGCGATGCGCGTCCCTGACCAGTCGCTTCGCGTTCAGAGCAGGTTGTGTTCCTGCGCCCGCTGCACCGCTTCCGCCGTGGTGCGCACGAAGAGCGCATCGCGGGCCGATCTGAGCCGCGCCTTGAACGCGCTTTCGGAAATTCCCAGAAGCGCCGCCGCCTCGGCATGCCGGCTGCCTCGCGCCACGAGGCGAAGCGCCATGCGTTGGGCCGAGGTCAGTTGGTCGGGCGGCGTCGCACGGTCATGCAACTGGGCGACGATCGCATGGATCTCGGCGATCTCCTCGTCGGTGAACTCGCGGTCGTCCCGCGCGAAGCCGCCGATCGTGCGCGAGTTTGTCGGGCCCATCGCGATGGCCACCCCGTAGCGCAGCCCGAAGCTCGCCGCCTGGGCGATGATGTTGTGCGGATCGGGAAGCGTGATCTCGCTCCACCGGATGTGGCCGTCGTTGCCGAACCCCCAGAAAATCATCGGGTCGCCAAGCATGTAGCCTTTCTCGGTATAGGTTTCCGACCAGCGCGGATCATAGGTCTGGATCATGAGATGCGCCGCCCCGAACCGAATGTGCAATCCAAGGGCATATCCCTTTGGCGCAAGGTCGGACAACTGCGCCAACCCGTGATCCAGTCCCAATACGTCGTTCATATCCCCTCGCCCCGATTCGAGCGCCTGTCCCGAACCCGTTCACACAATTGACAACTTTAAATTGCAACCACACACTAGCACAACTTTGTCGGAGTTGTGCGTGCGAATTTTGGATCCGGATATAGCTCAATGGTATAACGACTTGAGCAGGCAGGAAAGATCCGACCTGACGGAGTTCCTGGGATACGCCGATCTGGACGCCGCGCCTCTGGCCGAGGAGCGGGATGTCCTGCTCCAGGCCGCGCTCGACCTGTTGCACGCCGCGCGACGAGACGCACCGAAAAGCCGCCTCTGCTAGGCCTTCCCCGAATCTGGCCGCCGCTGTCCAAGGCGTGAGGCCGCAAAGAAAAAGCCCCGCAGCGTGATGCGCGGGGCCTTTCGTATTCTGGTCCGTGCGGGGATCAATCCTCGAAGGACGCCTCGAGCTCGGCAGCCACGCGGGCCTTGTCGTCGGCGCCTTTGGCGGCCGGGTCGCGGTCCACGAACTCGATGATCGCCATCGGGGCCATGTCGCCATAGCGAAAGCCGGCTTTCAGGACGCGGACATAGCCGCCCTGACGTTCGGCGTAGCGGGGCCCGAGGACTTCAAACAGTTTTGCAACGTGCTTGTCCTGCTTGAGCTGCGCGGCAGCCTGACGACGGGCGTGGATGTCGCCGCGTTTGCCGAGCGTGATGAGCTTTTCGATCACGCGACGCAGGTCTTTGGCTTTCGGCAGGGTCGTCTTGATCTGCTCGTGCTCGATCAGCGAGCCAGCCATGTTTGCGAACATCGCCTTGCGGTGTTCCTGAGTGCGGTTAAAACGGCGGTAGCCGGAACCATGACGCATTTTCTATCTCCTTTGCGTTTTTGCTTTGTCTGACGACCGTGCGTAGCGGCCGTTCTCCTTGGGGCTTGTGCCCTGATGTTCCCCGCAAACCCGGGCATTGGACGGGTGCGCAGAGCCTGCGCACCCGAAATGGTCTTAGAACTGATCTTCGAACTTCTTGGCGAGGTCCTCGATGTTCTCCGGCGGCCACTCCTCGACGTCCATGCCGAGGTGGAGACCCATGCCCGAGAGCACTTCCTTGATCTCGTTGAGCGACTTGCGGCCGAAGTTCGGGGTGCGCAGCATCTCGGCTTCGGTCTTCTGAATGAGGTCGCCGATATAGACGATATTGTCGTTCTTCAGGCAGTTCGCCGAACGCACCGACAGCTCGAGCTCATCCACCTTCTTGAGCAGAAGCGGGTTGAACTCGAGACCGTCCTCGTCGTCCTGACGGCTGGCCGATTCCGGCTCGTCGAAGTTCACGAAGATCGACAGCTGGTCCTGCAGGATGCGCGCGGCAAAGGCCAGCGCGTCGTCCGGCGTGATCGAGCCGTCGGTTTCGATTTTCAGCGTCAGCTTGTCATAGTCGAGCACCTGACCTTCACGGGTCGGCTGAACGTCGTAGGACACCTTCTTGACCGGCGAATAGATCGCGTCGATCGGGATCAGACCGATGGGCGCATCTTCCGGCTTGTTCTTGTCGGCCGAGACATAGCCCTTGCCGGTGTTGACGGTCAGTTCCATGAACAGGTCGGCGCCGTCGTCGAGGTGGCAGATCACGTGATCCTTGTTGAGGATCTCGATCCCGGCCGATTCCGAGATGTCGCCGGCGGTGACGATCTGCGGACCCTTGGCCGAAATCGACAGGCGCTTCGGCCCTTCGACTTCCATGCGCAGGGACACGCCCTTGAGGTTCAGAACCACGTCGGTCACGTCTTCACGGACACCCGCGATGGACGAGAACTCATGCAGCACGTTGTCGATCTGCACCGAGGTGATGGCCGCGCCCTGAAGCGACGACATGAGCACGCGGCGTAGCGCGTTGCCGAGGGTCAGGCCGAAGCCACGCTCCAGCGGTTCCGCGACCACAGTCGCCTGACGCGCGGGCTCGTTGCCCGGTTTCACGTCAAGCTGCGTCGGCTTGATCAGTTCAGCCCAATTCTTGTGGATCATGCGTCCCTCCATTCCAGTCTCGTCTCCATGTCCAAAAGACAAGACGCCCGAGGTTTCAAAATGACAGCAGCGGGCCGGGGAAAACCCCAGCCCGCGCTTATAAAATCAGCCTTAGACCCGGCGGCGTTTCGGCGGGCGGCAGCCGTTGTGGGCGATCGGCGTCACGTCGCGGATCGACGTGATGTTGAAGCCGACAGCAGCCAGAGCGCGGAGCGCCGATTCACGGCCCGAACCGGGGCCCTGAACTTCGACTTCGAGCGTCTTCACGCCGTGTTCCTGGGCTTTCTTGCCAGCGTCTTCCGCAGCCATCTGGGCGGCGAAGGGGGTCGATTTGCGCGACCCCTTGAAGCCCATGGTGCCGGCCGACGACCAGGCAATCGCGTTGCCCTGCACGTCGGAAATCAGGATCTTGGTGTTGTTGAACGAAGAGTTCACATGAGCAACGCCGGCGGCGATGTTCTTGCGCTCTTTGCGCTTCATGCGGGTCTTGTCACGAGCCATATCGTTGTCCCTCCCTTACTTCTTCTTGCCAGCGATGGCTTTCGCCGGGCCCTTGCGGGTGCGGGCGTTGGTGTGAGTCCGCTGGCCGCGGACCGGGAGGTTGCGACGATGGCGCAGGCCGCGGTAGCAGCCGAGGTCCATGAGACGCTTGATGTTCATCTGCGTTTCACGACGCAGGTCGCCTTCCACGGTGTAGTTGGCGTCGATGTGTTCGCGGATGGCGAGCACTTCGGAATCCGACAGTTCGTTCACACGACGGGTCGCGTCGATGTTCACGGCTTCGCAGATGGCTTTGGCAGAAGCCGGGCCAATGCCAGTGATATAGGTAAGAGCGATGGGAACCCGCTTTGCAGTCGGGATGTTCACGCCGGCAATACGTGCCAAGTGTCTGTTCCTTTCGTTGCGGACCCGTGTTTCCAGGTCCTTTTTTCACAACGTAAGCCCGCCGGGATCTCCCTGCGGGCCGCAGTCATTCGAGGTGGTCTGTCGACCGTGGCGCAGAACGTGCAAGCGCCCGATTCGACGGATTAACCCTTTCGGGATGGGGCTGGTTATGCGTGTTTGGTCGGGACGTCAAGCCCCCGGGCAAAGGCGATGTCAAGCATGTTTCGCCGTGACCGGCTCGTGTCGGCGGCAGGCCCCTGCCACCGGGTCCGGAAATGGAAAATCCCCGCGAGGCGGAGCTCGCGGGGATCCCTGTCTTTCGCCAATTGGGTCAGGGTTACCCCAGGATCTTGTCGATCGATCCCGAAACCTCGTCGATCGAGGCGAGACCGTCGACCGAAGAGAGGTCGCCCTTGGCCCAGTAGTAGCCGATGAGCGGCGCGGTCTTCTTGTAGTATTCCATGAGCCGCGTGCGCATGGAGTCTTCGTTGTCGTCGGCGCGCACCGGCTGGCCGGCGGCGGCCGCTTCGGCGGCCCGGTTCACGACGCGCTTCACGAGCGTATCATCGTCCACCTGCATCTCGATCACGGCATCGAGGCTTTCGCCTTTCTCCGCCAGCAGATCGCCCAGCGCGTCGGCCTGCGGCAGCGTCCGCGGGAAGCCGTCGAAGATGAAGCCGCCCTTCTTGTCGCCCTCGAGCTTTTCACGGATCAGACCGATCACGATTTCGTCGGTGACGAGCCCGCCCGCGTCCATGACCGCGGCAACCTTGTTTCCCATTTCCGTGCCCGAGGTGCGTGCCTCCCGAAGCATGTCCCCGGTCGACAGCTGGATCATGTCCCGGCTGTCCACGAGTTTCTTGGCCTGTGTCCCCTTGCCGGCTCCCGGCGGTCCAAGAAGAATGATGTTCATCGTCTGGCTGGTCCCTTCCGTCCCTTTTTCGCAGTCGTCCCACCGCGTTTACCGCGCAGCTGCGATTTCTCAATAAGCCCTTCGTACTGGTGGGCGAGCAGGTGGCTTTGCACCTGATTGATCGTATCCATCGTGACCGACACGATGATCAGCACCGAGGTGCCCCCGAAGTAGAACGGGATGGCAAGCTGGCTGCGCAGGATTTCCGGCAAGAGCGCCACGAGCGCGAGATAGCCGGAGCCGAGCACGAGGATGCGGTTGAGCACATACTCGAGGTATTCGGCGGTGCGCTTGCCCGGGCGGATGCCTGGCACGAAGCCGTTCTGGTTCTTCAGGTTGTCGGCCACGTCGTCGACCTTGAACGCCACTTCCTTGGTGTAGAAGAACGTGAAGAACACGATCATCACCGCGAAAAAGGCGAGGTATGCGGGCTGTCCGGGCCCGAAATACGCGAGGATCGTCGACATTACCGGGCCGTTGTTGCCCGCGTGAAAGGTCGACAGCGTCGTCGGCAAGAGCAGAAGCGCCGAGGCGAAGATCGCCGGGATCACGCCCGCCGGGTTCACCTTGATCGGCAGGTGGCTGGTGCCGCCGTCATAGACCTTCATGCCGACCTGCCGGCGCGGATACTGGATGTGGATCTTGCGCAGAGCGCGTTCCATGAAGACCACGAAGCCGATCACCACGATGATCATGACGATGACCCCGATGATCACCGCCGGGCTGATCGCACCCGCACGCCCCTGGCTCAAGAACTGGGCAGCAGCAGCGGGGATTTCCGCCACGATACCGACGAAGATGATGAGCGAGATGCCGTTGCCGATGCCGCGCGCAGTGATCTGTTCACCGAGCCACATCAGGAACATGGTGCCGCCGACCAGCGTCACCACCGCAGAGGCGATGAAGAAGGGTCCAGGGCTCGACACGAGGTCGCCCGCGACCAGCGAATTGGCGAGCGCAAAGGCCTGTCCGGTGGCCAGTGCCACGGTGCCGTAGCGCGTGTACTGGTTGATCTTCTTGCGGCCCTGCTCGCCCTCTTTCTTGAGCTGCTTCAGGGGCTCCCACATGGAGGCCAGAAGCTGCACGATGATCGAGGCCGAGATGTAGGGCATGATGCCCAGCGAGAAGACCCCCATCCGGCCCAGCGCACCGCCGGTGAACATCGACAGGATGCCGCCGATGCCCGAGGCCGCCTGTTCCATGAAATCACGCAGGGCGCCCGCGTCGATCCCCGGAACCGGGATGTAGGTGCCGAGCCGATAGATGATCAGCAGGCCGAGAGTGTAGAAAATCCGATGGCGAAGTTCGGTCGCCTTGCCCAGCGTGCCCCAATTGAGGTTCGCGGCCATTTGTTCCGCTGCAGATGCCATATGGCCCCCTGTTCGTGGAAACGCCGCCGGACCGATCCCCGGCTCCGGCGGCGCTATTGGAATACCCAGCGCTTATTTAGGCCGCCCTCGGGCGGCTAACAAGCGTTACTCTGCCGCAGCCGCCGTGGTGGTCAGCTTGCCACCGGCCTTTTCGACGGCTTCGATGGCCGACTTCGAGGCACCGGTCACGGTGATGTTGGCCTTCGCGGTGAAATCGCCCTTGGCGAGAACGCGCACGCCGTCGAGCTTGCGGCGCACGACGCCGGCTTCGACGAGGCTGTCTTCGGTGATGTCACCAGTCAGCTTCTTCGCGTCGATGAATTTCTGCAGGATGCCCAGGTTGATGACCGCGAACTTCTTCTGGTTGGGCTTGTTGAAGCCACGCTTGGGAAGACGCTGGTAGAGCGGCATCTGGCCGCCTTCGTAGCCACCGATGGCCACACCCGAACGGGATTTCTGACCCTTGATACCACGGCCGGCGGTCTTACCCTTGCCCGAGCCCGGACCACGCGCAACGCGCTTTTTCTTCTGGGCGGCGCCGGGATTGTCCCGGAGTTCATTGAGTTTCATGTCGCTTCTCCTTGCCGGATGTGACCCCCGAAGCGAAATCGGGCCAACCACGGCGTTTCTTGGTTTTCGATTCTCATGTGCGCTCGCGCACCGGGGGCGTATAGACCCTGATCCCCAACGTGACAAGCCCCGGCATGGGGCCGGGGCCTGGCTTGTGGACACCCGCCCCGGACTTGACCCGGGGCCTCGTGCTCCAAGGATGCGGCCCCGGATCAAGTCCGGGGTGCGATATCGTCAGCCCAACTCTCCCGGCTCGTACCATTCGCCCATCTTGACCTCGGCGTTCTCGCCCACGAGTTCCGCGAATGTCTCGGGATCCTGGGTGCCGCCGTCCTGTCCCCGGTAGTGATAGGGATAGACCGCCGCCGGCCTGAACTCTGCCACGGCTTCCGCCGCCTGTTCTGCCGTCATGGTGAAGGGCAGGTTCATGCACAGGAAGCACAGGTCGATGTCGGTCAGCGCCAGCATCTCCGGCGTCGGCTCGGTATCGCCAGAGATATAGATGCGGAACCCGTCGATGGTCAGCACATAACCGTTGTCGCGGCCCGGCGGGTGGAAGTTCAACCGCTCCTCGGTCACGTTCTGGGCCGGGATCGCCTCGATCGCGACGCCTTCCCAATCGGTCGTGTCGCCATTGGCCATCGCAATCGCGCCTTCGCCAAGTTCGGGGGGCAGCATCCCCTGCACCGCCGGGTTGGTCACGAGCGTGGTGCCCTCGGCCATGATGGCGGCGAGCGTCTCGGCGTTGTAGTGGTCGCCGTGTTCATGGGTGACGAGGATCAGGTCCGGCGCGGGCATGCCCTCGTAAAGCGCGGCCTCGCCCACCGGGTCGACATAGATCGTGCCCGCCGGCGTTTCGAGCACGATGGAAGCGTGGTGGACCGGATGCACGGTGATCGTGCCGGCGTCGGTCTCGAACATGTCGCCCCCCATGCCGTGGCTTGCGGCCCGGGCGGTGATTGGCAGGATGGTGACGACGCCTCCGGCCGCGGCAGCGGAGGCGAGGAACATGCGGCGTGTCTGTTTCATGATGATCTCCCTGTTTTGTATGGGAGTGTAACGGCTTTGATGCGCCGTTGGTTCACTTCCCGGTGACGCGCGCGCGAGCGGGCGCCAGTCCGAGGGCGATCCCGCCAAGGATCAGGACCGAGGCGAGTGACGCCAGAGGGGTTATGGCCTCGCCCAGCAATACCACACCGGCGACGAGCGCGATGACCGGCACGGAGAGCTGCGCGACCGCCGCGCGCGTGGCACCCAGGCCGGGGAGCAGCGCATACCAGAGCGCATAGCCCAGCCCCGAGGTGACCGCCCCGGACAGAGCCGCCAGCGCGACCCCCGGACCGCTCACCTTGGTGCCGCCGGCGAGGATGGCGATGGCGAGCACCGCAGGGGCGGCGTAGACAAAGTTCCACGTCGTGGATGCCAGCGGGTCGCGGGTCTGCCGCCCGATCAGCGAATAGACCCCCCAGCCGACTGCCGCGACCGCCATGAGCGCGAAGGCGGAGAGCGGCGCGCCGGCCGCCTGCCCCGGGCGCACGAGGAGCGCGAGCCCCGCCAGCGACACGGCCATGCCAAGCCACCGCGCGATGGGTGGCCGCTCGCCACCCAAGAGCCCGCCAGCGAACATCGTGACCTGCACGCCGCCGAAAAGAACCAGCGCCCCCAGCCCCGCATCGAGCGCGACATAGGCGAAGGAAAACCCGGCGAGATAGGCGGTCAGCGCCAGCGCGGCTGGGACGTCGGGTCGCGGCACGTTCGGCACAGACCGCGCCCGAAAGGCCAGCAGCACGACCAGCATGACGGCCCCCGCCAGGACGCGAAGGCTCGCGAAGCTACCGGGGTCGATCAAATCCCCGGCCAGCGCGGCCCGGTTGAGCAAGGAATTGGCCGCAAAGGCGACCATGGTCAGGGCGGTGAGGAACGCGACACGCATGCCTGGACGCTAGGACGCGGCAGAGGCTCCGGCAAGGACCGGATCGCGGGTGTGGTGCCTTCAGCCTGCCTTGCGCAACGCCGGCGCGACCTTGGTGCCCAGAACCTCGATCGCCTTCATCATCTCCTTATGGTCGATGATGCCGATCGCCATCTGGATCAGGAACCGATCGAACCCAAGGGCGTCCTTCAGGCCCAGAACCTTGTCCACGATCTGCTGTGGGCTGCCGACGAACTGGGCGCCTTCCGGGCCGATGCCGGCATCGAACTGCGCCCGCGTCTGGGGCGGCCAGCCGCGCTCGCGCCCGATCTGGTCCATCACGGCCTTCTGCGCCGGAAAGAACGTTTCGGCGGCATGCTGGCTGTCCTCGGCGACGAAGCCGTGCACGTTGAGCGACACCCGCGCCTTCTCCGCGTTCCCGGATTGCTCGGCCGCGCGGCGATAGAGGTCTGCCAGAGGCGCGAACTGGCGCGGCTGTCCGCCGATGATGGCAAGCGCCAGCGGAAGGCCCAGCACCCCGGCCCGAACCATGGAATTGGGTGTGCCGCCCGCGGCGATCCACATCGGCAGATGGCCATTCACCGGCCGGGGATAGACCCCGAGGTTCTCGACCGCCTGCGTGTGCTCCGACCCCTTCCAGCGCAGCTTCTCCCGCTCGTCGATGGCGAGCAGCATCTCGAGCTTCTCCTCGAAGAGCGCGTCGTAATCGTTCAGGTCATAGCCGAAGAGCGGAAAGCTCTCGATGAAGCTGCCCCTGCCCACCATGAGTTCGGCCCGACCCCCGGTGATGTTGTCGAGGGTCGTATACTGCTGGTAGACCCGGACCGGGTCGTCCGAGGACAGAACGCTGACGGCCGAGGTGAGCTTGATGCGCTTGGTGGTCCGCGCCGCCCCCGCCAGCGTCACCGGCGGGCTCGAGATCGCATAGTTCGGTCGGTGATGCTCGCCCAACCCGAAAACGTCGAGCCCCACCTCATCGGCCAGCTCGATCTCCTCCATGAGGTTCGTCAGGCGCTCGTGGGCGTTCACCGTCCTGCCCGTGACAGGATCGCGGCCCATGTCGCCGAAGGTGTAAAGGCCGATTTCCATCAGGGTCCTCCGTGGGTTGCTTGGAGCACAGATAGGAGGTTTTGTGTCCCGCTTCTATGCCGAGTCACGCACGGGTCATGTGCAGGGTGGGACAGACGGACTTACGCGGGGCAAAATACGAAACACCCCGACCATTTCTGACCGGGGTGCTCAATCTGCATCGAGTGAGGGACTGAAATCAGCCGCGCTCTTCGATGATTTCCACGAGGTGCGGGATGGAGTTCACCATGCCACGCACGGAGGGGGTATCCTCCAGCTCACGGGTCTTGTGCATCTTGTTCAGGCCAAGCCCGATCAGCGTTTCGCGCTGTTTGGCGGGGCGGCGGATCGGCGAGCCGATCTGTTTCACGACGATGGTTGCCATGTCCGTATCTCCTTACGCGTCAGCGGTTTCGGCTTCGTCAGCCTTGGCGCCGAGGATCTCGGCCACTTTCTTCCCACGACGCTGCGCAACGGCACGCGGCGAGGCCATCTTGGACAGACCTTCGAGCGTGGCGCGGATCATGTTGTAGGGGTTCTGCGACCCGATCGACTTGGCGACGACGTCCTGGACGCCGAGCATCTCGAACACGGCGCGCATCGGACCACCGGCGATGATCCCGGTACCTTGCGGGGCAGTGCGCATGACCACACGACCGGCGCCATGACGGCCCTCGATGTCGTGGTGCAGCGTCCGGCCTTCTTTCAGCGGGATACGAACCATGTTGCGCTTGGCGCTCTCGGTCGCCTTGCGGATCGCTTCCGGCACTTCCTTGGCTTTACCTTTGCCAAAGCCGACACGGCCCTTCTGGTCGCCCACGACGACGAGCGCGGCAAAGCCGAAGCGCTTACCACCCTTCACGGTCTTAGACACACGGTTGATCGCAACCAAGCGATCGGCGAATTCCGGCGCGGCTTCCTCGCGGTCGCGGCGCGGACGACGGTTTTCACGTTCTGCCATCTGGCATTTCCTTTTCTGGGTGGCGCGCACAAGACGCAGGCGCCGAATGAACTCGATCCAGGTGAGCGCGGAGCTCCCGGATCATCGGAGGGGCGAACGGGCCGCCCCTCTCAGGCAGGTGCGCAACAGCTGTGCACCCGGCGAGGTCCGGGGAGGGTGCGCATGGACTGCGCACCGCACCCTTAGAAGTTCAGGCCACCTTCACGGGCGGCATCGGCGAGCGCCTTGACCTTCCCGTGGAAGAGGAACCCGCCGCGGTCGAAGTAGACGACTTCGACACCGGCTTTCTTCGCGCGTTCGGCAATGACCGAACCCACTTTGGCGGCTGCTTCGACGTTGTTCTTGCCGACGATACCCAGATCCTTCTCGAGAGAAGAAGCCGAGGCGAGCGTCACGCCTTTCACGTCGTCGATCAGCTGCGCGCTGATGTTTTTCGAGGAGCGGTGAACCGACAGGCGAACCTTGCCGACGTTCACTTTCCGCTGGGCGTTCCGAACGCGCTGGCGGCGCTTCAAGAACAATTCTCGTTTGCTGAGTGCCATTTATCGCGTCCTTACTTCTTCTTGCCTTCCTTGCGGAAGATATACTCGCCCTTATAGCGAATGCCCTTGCCCTTGTAGGGCTCCGGCGCGCGCCATTCGCGGATGTTCGCGGCAACCTGACCAACGAGCTGCTGGTCGATGCCTTCCACGACGATCTCGGTCTGCTTCGGCGCGGTCACGGTGACCCCCGCCGGAACTTCGAAATCGACCTCGTGCGAGTAGCCGAGGTTGAGCTTCAGAGTGTTGCCGTTCATCGCGGCGCGGTAACCCACACCCTGAATCTCGAGCTCTTTCTTGAAGCCGTCGGACACACCCTGGACCATGTTGGCCACCATGGTGCGCGACATGCCCCACTGCTGACGAGCGCGCTTGGACTTGCCACGCGGCTCGACTTTCACGGCATTGTCTTCCACCGAGATGGTCACGTCATCCGTGGCGGTGAAGTTCCGGGTGCCTTTCGACCCCTTCACTTCGATGGTCTGGCCCGAGACGGACGCGGTGACGCCCGAAGGGAGCTCGACCGGTTTCTTACCAATACGAGACATTCCAGAACCTCCTTAGAATACGGTGCAAAGCACTTCGCCACCAACATTCTGGGCGCGAGCGTTTGCATCGGACATGACGCCTTTCGGCGTGGAGACGATCGAGACGCCCAGGCCCTGACGGACGGCGGGGATCTCTTTGGCGCCCATGTAAACGCGACGACCGGGTTTGGAGACCCGCTTCAGTTCGCGAATGACGGGGGTGCCGTCGAAGTATTTCAGGCTGATTTCGAGGGTGGGGTGACCACGCTCGTCGGTGCCTTTTTCATAGCCGCGGATGTAACCCTCGTCCGAGAGAACATCGAGCACCCAGGCGCGGATTTTCGACGCGGGGGTCGAAACCGTGGATTTGCCGCGCAGTTGGGCGTTGCGGATGCGGGTGAGCATATCGCCGATAGGATCGTTCATCTCACTCTCTCCTTACCAGCTCGACTTCACGAGGCCGGGGATCTGGCCCATCGAGCCAAGCTCGCGCAGCATGATCCGGCTCAGCTTCAGCTTGCGATAGTAGGCGTGGGGACGCCCGGTCAGCTGACAGCGGTTGTGAAGACGAGTCGCCGAGGAATTCCGCGGCAGTTTCGCCAGTTTCAGGGAGGCGCGGAAACGCTCTTCCATCGGCTTGGCTTCGTCGTTGATGATTTCTTTAAGCGCAGCGCGCTTGTCGGCGTATTTAGCGACCAGCTTCTGACGCTTCTCTTCACGCGCGACCATGGATTTCTTAGCCATAAGTTCCTCCGCCGATCAGCTGTTGAAGGGCATGTTGAAATGCTTCAACAGCGCCTTGGCTTCCGCGTCGTTGGACGCGGTGGTGGTGATCACGATGTCCATACCCCAGACCTCGTCGACCTTGTCGAAGTCGATCTCGGGGAACACGATGTGCTCTTTCATGCCCATGGCATAGTTGCCACGGCCGTCGAAAGAGGTGCCCGGAACGCCGCGGAAGTCGCGGATGCGGGGCATCGCAATGGTGATCAGACGATCGAGGAATTCGTACATCCGGTCGCCACGCAGGGTGACTTTCGCCCCGAGCGGCATGTCTTCACGGACGCGGAACCCGGCGATGGATTTCTTGGCCTTGGTCACGACGGCCTTCTGGCCGGCGATCTTGGTCAGGTCTTCCTGGGCCGACTTGGCCTTCTTCGAGTCGCGCACGGCTTCGGCACCACAGCCGATGTTCAGAACGATCTTGTCCAGACGCGGGATCTGCATGTCGTTCTTGTAGCCGAACTCTTCCTTCATCGCGGCCCGGATCGTCTCCTTGTAGACCGCCTTCAGGCGCGGGGTGTAATTCGCGGTATCGAGCATCAGATCACGTCCCCAGTGGTTTTGGCGAAGCGGACTTTTTTGTCGCCGTCCATGCGGAAGCCGACGCGGGTCGCTTTGCCATTGGCATCGAGAAGAGCCAGGTTCGACAGGTCGATCGGCAGTGCCTTCGGCAGGCGGCCGCCCTGTGCGTTCTGGGTCTGGCGGGTGTGACGGATGGCCATGTTCACGCCTTCCACCACGGCTTTGTTCTCGGCGGGGAGCACCTGGGTGATTTCACCCTGCTTGCCCTTGTCCTTGCCGGCGAGCACGACGACCTTGTCGCCCTTTTTCAGCTTGGCAGCCATCACAGCACCTCCGGAGCGAGCGAGATGATCTTCATGAAGTTCTTCGCGCGAAGCTCACGAACCACCGGCCCGAAGATACGGGTGCCGACCGGCTCGTTGTTGTTGTTGAGGATGACGGCGGCGTTGCGATCAAAGCGGATCGCGGTGCCGTCTTCACGACGGACTTCCTTGGCGGTGCGCACGACGACGGCCTTGCGGACGTCACCTTTCTTCACGCGGCCGCGCGGGATGGCTTCCTTCACCGAGACGACAATGATGTCGCCGACGGAGGCGTATTTACGCTTGGAACCACCCAGGACCTTGATGCACTGCACCCGGCGAGCGCCGGAGTTGTCAGCGACATCCAGATTGGTCTGCATCTGGATCATAAGGTTTCTCCTGACCTTTGGGGCTCACTTCGTCCCCATGGTTTCGATCGATCTGGAGAAGTCGTTGCCAATCAGGCGGTGACGACTTCCCAGCGTTTGGTTTTCGACTTCGGCGCGCATTCCTGAATGCGCACGGAGTCGCCGACTTTGAACGTGTTGTTCTCGTCGTGGGCCCGATACTTCTTGGAAGAACGGACGGTCTTCTTGAGGAGCGGGTGCTTGAAGCGCCGCTCGACGAGCACGGTGACGGTCTGGGCGTTGGCGTCCGAGGTCACGGTGCCTTGCAGGATACGTTTGGGCATCTCGGGCTCTCTCTCAGTTGCCAGCCGCAGCCGCGGCTTTTTCGTTCAGGATCGTCTTCACGCGGGCCACGTCACGGCGGACCTGACGCATGCGCGCAGTGCTTTCCATCTGGCCGGTGGCCTGCTGGAAGCGCAGGTTGAAGGCTTCCTTCTTGAGATCGGCCAGCTGGTCGTTCAGCTGATCCGCGCTCTTGTCACGGAGTTCTTTGGCGTTCATCGCCTCTTCCTTTCCAATCACCGGAAGGCCCCCTTGTGCGGGGTGACCCAGGGCCCGGTGGGTTCAATGCAAAACACACGAATCCCGTCGTCGGGAATCGTGAGATGCGGCTCTATAGACGCGACCGGTCGGGCGGGCAAGGAAAACTTGAGGGTTTCGCGGGCGCGTCGACCGCCCTGCCCGATGCGACTCGCGAAACGCGGCCAGAGGGCTTGCAAGCACCTCGGCCCTTCGTCATGGGACGGTAAGGCGCGCGAGACAGCAAAGGACCCGACCATGCCGCAGATATCATCGCTCTTCGTCACCCGCCTCTACCGCGCCCGGCTTGACGAGCACAAGCCGCACATCGACACCGGCGAGCTCGAGGCCTCCTGCTACGCGATCTACGAGGACGACGAGGCCGGGCAGGAGTGGTGCGAGACCGAGGGTTATCCGGGCTACACCTCCTACGCCTCGCTCACCGACCTCCCCTGGCGGTTCCCGATCTTCGCCGACCTGGTCAAGGCGCTCGACAAGCATGTCGCGGCCTTTGCCGAGGACCTCGAGTTCGACCTGGGCGACGGGCGGCTCGAGCTCGAGGATATCTGGATCAACATCCTCCCCGAAGGCGGCACCCACAGCTCGCACCTGCACCCCCATTCGGTCATCTCCGGCACGACCTATGTGGCGATGCCCGAAGGCGCCTCGGCTTTGAAGCTGGAAGACCCCCGCTCCTCCCGCATGATGGCCGCCCCCCCGCGCCGCAAGAACGCCCGGGAAGAGCTGCGCACCTTCATCTACGCCAAACCCGTGGTGGGCGACGTGCTCCTGTGGGAATCCTGGCTGCGGCATGAGGTGCCGATGAACATGGCCGATGACGAGGAGCGGATTTCGGTGAGCTTCAATTACAAGTGGGTGGACGCTTGAACCAATGAAAAACCCCCGACGCATCGGCGCCGGGGGTGATCCGTCGGGTGCGCCGTCCGGCGCACCTTCATTTCTCCGAAGACCTTACCAGTCTTCGCGCATCACGGTGCGGGTCTTGATCGGCAGCTTCATCGCGGCGAGGCGGAGGGCTTCGCGGGCGATTTCTTCGTTCACGCCGTCAATCTCGAACATCACGCGGCCGGGCTTGACCTTGGCGACCCAACGGTCGACCGAGCCCTTGCCTTTACCCATCCGCACTTCGATCGGCTTGGCCGAGACCGGCACATCCGGGAAAATGCGGATCCAGACGCGACCCTGACGCTTCATGTGACGCGTCATGGCCCGACGGGCGGCTTCGATCTGACGGGCGGTGATCCGCTCCGGCTCCAGCGCCTTCAGGCCGAAGGTGCCGAAGTTGAGGTCCGAACCGCCTTTTGCCTGACCGGAGATCCGGCCTTTGTGCATCTTGCGGAATTTCGTACGCTTCGGTTGCAGCATTTCTAGCTCTCCTTACCGGCGACGATCGCCCATGGCACCACGGGGCGCCGGGCCATCCTGAAGCTCCTGCTGGCGACGGTCGCGCGCAGCCGGATCGTGCTCCATGATCTCGCCTTTGAAGATCCAGACCTTGATCCCGATGATACCATAGGGGGTCGTGGCTTCGGCGAGAGCATAGTCGATGTCGGCGCGCAGCGTGTGCAGCGGCACGCGACCTTCACGCAGCCATTCGGTGCGGGCGATTTCGGCCCCACCCAGACGACCGGCGCAGTTCACGCGGATGCCGAGGGCACCCATGCGCATGGCGTTCTGGGCGGCACGTTTCATCGCGCGACGGAACGACACACGACGCTCGAGCTGCTGGGCGATCGATTCCGCCACCAGCTGGGCGTCGAGTTCGGGCTTGCGGACTTCGACGATGTTGAGGTGCAGCTCGCTGTCGGTCATCTTGGCGATCTTCTTGCGCAGCGTTTCGATGTCCGCGCCTTTCTTGCCGATGATGACACCCGGACGGGCAGTGTGGATCGTGACCCGGCACTTCTTGTGCGGACGTTCGATGATCACACGGCTGACGCCGGCTTGCTTGCACTCTTCCTTGATGAACTCACGGATCTTGAGGTCCTCAAGAAGGAGATCACCATATTCATTGGTATCGGCGTACCAGCGGCTGTCCCAGGTGCGGTTCACCTGCAGACGCATGCCGATCGGATTGACTTTCTGACCCATCAGGCTTGCTCCTCGACTTGACGCACCTTGATCGTGATTTCCGAGAACGGCTTCATGATCTTGCCGTAACGGCCACGTGCCCGCGGACGGCCACGCTTCATGATCAGGTTCTTGCCCACATAGGCTTCGGCGACGATGAGTTCATCGACGTCGAGGTTGTGGTTGTTCTCGGCGTTGGCGATGGCCGACTGAAGGCATTTCTTCACGTCCACCGCGATCCGCTTGTTCGAGAAGGTCAGATCGGCCAGGGCCTTTTCCACCTTCTTGCCGCGGATCATCTGCGCCACGAGGTTGAGTTTCTGCGGGCTGGTGCGAAGCATGCGGAGTTTCGCCATCGCTTCGTTGTCAGCCACGCGGCGGGGGTTCTTTTCCTTGCCCATGACTTACTTCCGCTTCGCTTTCTTGTCCGCGGCGTGCCCGTAGTAGGTACGGGTCGGCGCGTATTCACCGAATTTCTGGCCGATCATGTCCTCCGTCACGTTGACGGGGATGTGCTTCTGACCGTTGTAGACGCCGAAGGTCAGGCCCACGAACTGGGGCAGGATCGTCGAACGGCGCGACCAGATCTTGATCACTTCGTTTTTGCCCGCTTCGCGAGCCTTCTCAGCCTTCTTGAGGACATAAGAGTCGACAAAAGGCCCTTTCCATACAGAACGTGCCATATCTTAACGGCCCTTCTTCTTGGCGTGACGCGAACGGATGATGAGGTTCTGCGACGCCTTGTTCTTGTTGCGGGTGCGCTTACCCTTGGTGTCCTTGCCCCACGGAGTAACCGGGGTCCGACCACCAGAGGTCCGGCCTTCACCACCACCATGCGGGTGGTCGATCGGGTTCATCGCGACACCGCGGACCGACGGACGCTTGCCCATGTGGCGGACACGACCGGCTTTGCCGAGGTTCTGGTTCGAGTTGTCGGGGTTGGACACGGCACCGACGGTGGCCATGCATTCCTGACGCACGAGGCGAAGCTCGCCCGAGGAGAGGCGGATCTGCGCGTAGCCACCATCACGACCGACGAACTGGGCATAGGTGCCGGCAGCGCGGGCCATCTGGCCACCCTTGCCGGGCTTCAGTTCGATGTTGTGAACGATGGTGCCGATCGGCATGCCCGAGAACGGCATCGCGTTCCCCGGCTTGATGTCGACTTTGCTGCCCGCGACCACTTTTTCGCCAACGCCAAGGCGCTGGGGCGCGAGGATATAGGCCTGTTCGCCGTCCTCATAGCGGATGAGGGCGATGAAGGCGGTCCGGTTGGGATCGTATTCGATCCGTTCGACGGTCGCGACGATGTCAAACTTGTTCCGTTTGAAATCGACAACGCGGTAAAGACGCTTCGCGCCACCGCCGCGGCGGCGAGAGGTGATCCGTCCGGTGTTGTTCCGGCCGCCCGACTTGGTCAGACCCTCGGTGAGGGACTTGACGGGACGTCCTTTCCACAGCTCCGAACGGTCGATCAGAACCAGCCCACGCTGGCCCGGCGTCGTCGGTTTATACGACTTGAGTGCCATGCTTTCTGTCTTCCGTTTTGCGGCGGGTTTGGGCCCGCCAGTCTCTGTGATGGGTCTTGCGACCCGGGTGTAGGCCCCTCGACGTCACGCGTCCGCAGGTGCCCGAATTCAATAACTCAGAGGCCCCGGAACGAATCCGGGGCCACTGGACCGTTGCGCTATAGGCGAGATGGCACAGACTGTCTAGGGAAAAGCCCGTGGGCCCGCTGGAATCTGCAGGCCTTGGCGGCAACCGGCGCGCGATGCCCGGACCTCGCCCCCCTCTGGCATTCCTCGCTCACATCCCCCATGCTCGCCACCGAACACCGCGTCCAAGCGAAAGACAAAGAACATGAGACCCATTCTCGCCCTCGCCGCCCTGCCCCTCGTCCTTGCGGCCTGTGAAACCGGAACGATGACCGCCACCCAGCCCGGGGCAACGACCCCGGGCGGACTGCCCGAAAACGTGCTCTCCCTCGCCGCGCCCTATCAGGATGTGAACTCGGCGCGGCTGGACGAGGTGACGGGGTGCTATTCCTACCTGCACCGCGGCCCGGTCGAGTCGACCTATCTGCCGCTGCGCACGATCGACGGCCGTCCAATCTGCGCCCGCGCGCCCGAGGATATCGCGGTCGCGAACTGAGCCGCGACCGCAGACCTGGTCAGCTCGCCGAGCCGAGCATGTCTTCCGGCGGATAGAGGATCGCCATCGAGCCGGTGGAGACGTTTGGGTAGAGGTCGTTGATATGGGCCATCACCATGCGCACGCAGCCCGAGCTTGCCCGCCCGCCGATGGACTTCGGCGCCGGTGAACCGTGGATGCGCAGATAGGTGTCGCGGCTGCCTTGGTAGAGATAGAAGGCCCGCGAGCCGAGCGGGTTGGTCGGTCCGCCGTTCACGCCGTTCTCCTTGCCCGCGTAGAGCTGCGGATCACGTCGGATCATCGCCTGCGTCGGGGTCCAGGTCGGCCACTTCGCCTTGCGTCCGATCCGGTAGGTGCCCGGCTCATAAAGATTGCCGCGCGCGATGGCGACGCCGTAGCGCATCGCCGTGCCGCCGCCGGGTTCGATGTGGTAAAGATAGCGCGCCACGGCATCCACGTGCAGATCGCCGGGGGTCAGGCCCGGGTTGGCCTCGACCCGGCGTGGCAGGAAACGCGTCGGCAGGCCCCAGGGGTTCGACGTGGCAGGATCGTAGCCCGCCGGTGTCACCTGCGCATCCCAGCGATCCCAGTTGCCGGGGTTGGACACCGGGCTTTGTCCAGCCGGCGCGGCGGGTTCCGTTTCGTTCGGGACCTGCGCCATTGGTTCTTCCGCCAGGGCACCGTCGATCTCTTCCATGGTGATCGGCGCGTCTGCCTCATCCTGCGCATAGGCGATGGGGGCCGAGAACAGGGCCGTGGAGGTCATGATGAAATGGCGACGGGTCAACATTGGCAGACTCACTTGGCTTGGCTTGGGTGTCGAACACAAACCATAAGGACCCATGGGGTTCCACTTACAACCCAAAATTTCTTGAGGAATTCCCTTCGCGCCTTCCCGCTCACTTATCCTGCGCAATACTTCACCATTGACAGAAGTATCCGACTCGCATGATACTTCGCCATATGGAAAACAAATCCGAAGAACTCGACGCCGTCTTCCACGCTCTCGGCGATCCCACGCGCCGGGCGGTCGTGCAGCGGCTCGTGAAGGGCGACGCCACGGTCAGCGACCTGGCGGCACCCTTCGACATGGGGCTCCCCGCCTTCATGAAGCACCTGGGCGTGCTGCAGGACGCGGGCCTTGTCGCCTCGGAGAAAAATGGCCGGACCCGGACCTGCCGGATCCAGTCGGAAACTCTCGCCTCCGCCGAGCGTTGGTTCGAGGAGCAGCGGGCCTTCTGGTCGGGGCGATACGAAGGCCTCGACGAACTTCTGGCATCACTTGGAGAAGATGACGATGAAACCTGATCTGCGCTTTCAATTCTCTGGCGACATGACGACCGGGGTCCTCACGGTGCGCCGCGACTTCGCCGCCAGACGCGACGTCGTCTGGGATTGCCACACCAAGTCCGAGCTGCTCGACAAATGGTTTGCGCCGAAGCCGTTGTCCACCATGACCAAGAGCATGGAATTTCGCGAGGGCGGACATTGGCACTATGCGATGATCGACGAGGACGGCACCCACTACTGGGGCCGCACCGATTACAAGACGATTACGCCAACGACGGGATACACGACCACGGACGCCTTCACGGACGAAACCGGCGCCCCGAACGAAGAGATGCCGATTTCGCAGTGGTCCACCCGGTTTTCGGACGAGGGTGCAGGCACGCGGGTCGAAAACGTGATCGACTACGGTTCGCCCGAGGCGCTCCAGACTGTGATCGACATGGGTATGGAAGAAGGCATCGCCAGCACCTTTGAGAAACTCGATGAAACGCTTGCCGCGTTGACCAAGTAGGAGGACCACACATGGCATTCGAGAAAATAAGCATCAACGCCACGCTTGACGCACCCATCGACCGGGCGTGGGAGGTCTATACCGACCCCGACCACATCACGCGTTGGAACTTCGCCTCCGACGACTGGTGCTGCCCCTCCGCCGAGAACGATCTACGCGTCGGCGGCAAGCTCAAGTCCCGAATGGAGGCGAAGGACGGCAGCTTCGGTTTCGACTTCGAAGGCACCTACACCGACCTCGAGCCGGGGAAATCCATGACCTATGTGATGGAGGACGGCCGCGCGGTGACCACGAGCTTCACCGATCTGGGCGCAGGAAAGACCGAAGTGAACACCGTCTTCGACGCGGAGTCGGAGAATTCGACCGAGATGCAGCGCGACGGCTGGCAGGCGATCCTCGACAACTACAAGCGGCGCGTGGAAGGCAGCTAGGGGCCACGCGCCCGTTCACCGAAACAGACCAACAAGATCAAAGGGCCCCCGGATCGCTCCGGGGGCCCTTCGTGCATCAGGATCACGCGAGACCGCGTGACAGCCTTACAACCCGGTCGACACGTCGATCGTGTTGCCCTCTTCGAGGGTGACATAGGCTTTCTTGACGTCCTTGCGCGTCCCGATCTTGCCACGGAAGCGCTTCACCTTGCCTTTGGTGACGGTCGTGTTCACGGCCTTCACCTTGACGCCGAAGAGCGTTTCGACAGCTTCCTTGATCAGCGGCTTGTTCGCGTCGATCGACACTTCGAACACCACGGCGTTGGCCTCGGAGGCCATCGTGGATTTCTCGGTGATGATCGGCTTGCGGATCACGTCGTAGAGTGCGGCTTTATCGGTCATTTCAGACGAGCCTCCAGAGCTTCGACAGCCGCCTTGGTGAGCACGAGAGTGTCACGCTTGAGGATGTCATAAACGTTCGCACCCATCGACGGCAGAACATCGAGACCTTCGATGTTGCGCGCGGCCTTGGCGAACCCTTCGTTCACGGTGGCACCGTCGATGATCAGCGCGCGCTTCCAGCCCAGGTTCTTGACCTGTTTTGCCAGCGCGGCGGTTTTGCCATCGGCTTCCGCGGTGTCGATGATCACCAGCGAGCCCTCTTTCACCTTGGCGGAGAGAGCGTGCTTGAGACCGAGCTTGCGGAATTTCTTCGGCAGGTCATGCTCGTGCGACCGCGGGGTCGGGCCTTTGTAGACGCCACCCTTGCGGAAGATCGGCGCCTTGCGGGAGCCGTGGCGTGCGCCGCCGGTGCCCTTCTGGCGATAGATCTTCTTGGTCGAGTAGGACACGTCCGAACGGCCAAGCGTCGCATGGGTGCCGGCCTGCGCCTTGTTGCGCTGCCAACGGACAACGCGGTGCAGGATATCGGCGCGCGGTTCCAGACCGAAGATCTCGTCGCCGAGATCGATCGAGCCGGCTTTGCCGCCGTCGAGTTTGATCACGTCGAGTTTCATTCGTCGCCTTCCTTCTTCTCAGCGTCCGAACCAGCATCATCAGCTTTGTCGGCAGCAATGTCGGCTTCCGCTTCCTTCAGCGCAGCCTCTTCCGCGGCGGCGGCTTCTTCGGCCAGACGCTTGGCTTCGGCTTCGGCCTCGGCGGCGGCAGCGGCGGCAGCTTCTTCAGCCAGACGCTGGGCTTCCTTGGCGGCAGACGCCAGGGCGGCGGGGAGAATCACGTTCTCGGGAACCGGCTTCTTGACGGCGTCCTTGATGGTGACCCAGCCACCCTTGTTGCCCGGGACGGCGCCCTTGACCATGATCAGGCCACGGTCAGCGTCGGTCCGAACGACTTGAAGGTTCTGCGTGGTCACGCGGACAGCGCCCATGTGACCGGCCATCTTCTTGCCTTTGAAGACCTTGCCCGGGTCCTGACACTGACCGGTCGAACCATGCGAACGGTGAGAGATCGAGACGCCGTGCGAGGCACGCAGGCCGCCGAAGTTGTGCCGCTTCATCGCACCGGCAAAACCTTTACCGATCGAGGTGCCGGACACGTCGACGAACTGACCTTCGAAGTAGTGGTTCGCGGTGATTTCCTCGCCAACTTCGATGAGGTTCTCGGGGTCCACGCGGAACTCGGCCAGCTTGCGTTTCGGGGCCACGTTGGCCGCCGAGAACACGCCACGCATCGCCTGCGACGTCCGCTTGGCTTTCGCCGAGCCGGCGCCGAGTTGAACGGCGGTGTAGCCGTCCTTTTCCGCGGTGCGCTGCGCAACGACCTGAAGGCCGTCGAGCTGAAGAACGGTGACGGGGATCTGCTTGCCGTCTTCCATGAAGAGACGGGTCATGCCGACCTTTTTCGCGATTACGCCAGAGCGCATCATGTCATGCCCTCCTTAGACCGAAATCTGAACGTCGACGCCAGCGGCGAGGTCGAGCTTCATCAGCGCGTCCACGGTCTGGGGCGTCGGGTCCACGATGTCGAGCAGACGCTTGTGCGTGCGGATCTCGAACTGGTCGCGCGATTTCTTGTCGATGTGCGGCCCACGGAGAACCGTGAACTTCTCGATCTTGTTCGGGAGCGGGATCGGCCCACGAACGGTTGCACCGGTGCGCTTCGCGGTCGAAACGATCTCCGCGGTGCTGGCATCCAGCACGCGGTAGTCGAACGCCTTGAGGCGGATCCGGATGTTCTGGCTTTGAGCGGCCATAGTCATTCCTTTCAGTTGAGAGGAGGGCCCCCGGCTCATTCCGGGGGGCCTCGTCGAACCCAGTTATTACGCGAGAATTTTCGAGACGACGCCCGAGCCGACGGTGCGGCCGCCTTCGCGGATGGCGAAGCGCAGGCCCTCTTCCATGGCGATCGGGGCGATCAGCTCGACGGTGAACTTCAGGTTGTCGCCCGGCATCACCATCTCGGTGCCCGAGGGAAGCTCGACCGTGCCGGTCACGTCCGTCGTGCGGAAGTAGAACTGCGGGCGGTAGTTCGCGAAGAACGGCGTGTGACGGCCACCTTCTTCTTTCGTCAGGATGTAGACTTCCGACTCGAACTTGGTGTGCGGCTTCACGGAGCCGGGCTTGCAGAGCACCTGGCCACGCTCGACCTTGTCGCGGTCGATGCCGCGCAGCAGCGCGCCGATGTTGTCGCCGGCTTCCCCACGGTCGAGGAGCTTGCGGAACATCTCGACGCCCGTGCAGGTCGTCTTCTGCGTGTCCTTGATGCCGACGATTTCAAGCTCGTCGCCCACGTTGATCACGCCACGCTCCACACGGCCGGTCACAACCGTGCCGCGGCCCGAGATCGAGAACACGTCTTCGATCGGCATCAGGAAGGGCTGGTCGACAGCGCGCGCGGGCGTCGGGATGAACTCGTCGACGGCGGCCATCAGTTCGCGGATCTTGTTCTCGCCGATCTCGGGATCACGGCCTTCCATCGCGGCCAGAGCCGAGCCCGCGATGATCGGAATGTCGTCGCCGGGGAAGTCGTAGGCCGACAGAAGCTCCCGGATTTCCATCTCGACGAGTTCGAGAAGTTCCGGATCGTCCACCTGGTCGACCTTGTTCATGAAGACGACGAGCGCGGGCACGCCGACCTGACGGGCGAGCAGGATGTGCTCGCGGGTCTGCGGCATCGGGCCGTCGGCGGCGTTCACCACGAGGATGCCGCCGTCCATCTGCGCCGCACCGGTGATCATGTTCTTCACGTAGTCGGCGTGGCCGGGGCAGTCGACGTGCGCATAGTGACGCGCGTCCGTCTCGTATTCCACGTGCGCCGTCGAGATCGTGATCCCGCGGGCTTTCTCTTCCGGCGCGCCGTCGATCTGGTCGTAGGCCTTGAAGTCACCGAAATACTTGGTGATCGCCGCGGTCAGAGTGGTCTTGCCGTGGTCAACGTGGCCGATCGTGCCCACGTTCACGTGCGGTTTGGAGCGTTCAAACTTTGCCTTTGCCATAATGGCCTCCTGTTCTTTGGCGGTGGGCCGAGGCCCACCCTACGGTGGTAGGGTGCGGGGTGCTCCCCGCACCGCTGCTTATGCGTATTTCTTCTGGATCTCGTCCGAGATGTTCTGCGGAACCGGCTCGTAGTGCGCGAACTGCATCGTGAACTGCGCACGTCCCGAGGACATGGAGCGCAGGGTGTTGATGTAGCCGAACATGTTGGCCAGCGGCACGAAGGCATTGATCGCGATGGCGTTGCCGCGCGGTTCCTGCCCCGACACCTGCCCGCGACGGGAGGTGAGGTCGCCGATGATGCCACCGGTGTAATCCTCGGGCGTCACGACTTCGACCTTCATCATCGGCTCGAGGAGCTTCGCGCCGGCCTTTTTGAGACCTTCACGCATGCACATCCGCGCCGCGATTTCGAAGGCGAGGACCGAGGAGTCCACGTCGTGGAACTTGCCGTCGATCAGCGCGACCTTGAAGTCGATGACCGGGAAGCCGGCGAGCGGACCGGAGTCCATGACCGACTTGATGCCCTTTTCGACGCCGGGGATGTATTCCTTCGGCACCGCGCCACCGACGATGCGGCTTTCGAAGGTGTAGCCTTCGCCCGGCTCGGTCGGCGAGATTTCCAGTTTGACCTCGGCGTACTGACCCGAACCACCCGACTGTTTCTTGTGGGTGTAGGTGTGTTCCACGGCGTGACCGATGGTCTCGCGGTAGGCCACCTGCGGGGCACCGATGTTGGCTTCCACCTTGAACTCGCGCTTGAGGCGGTCAACGAGGATGTCGAGGTGAAGTTCGCCCATGCCCTTCATGATGGTCTGGCCCGACTCGATGTCGGTTTCGACGCGGAAGGACGGGTCTTCGGCGGCAAGCCGCGCGAGGCCCATGGACATCTTCTCCTGGTCGCCCTTGGTCTTCGGCTCGACAGCGATCTCGATCACCGGATCGGGGAAGGTCATCGTTTCGAGGACCACCGGATCCGAGGTCGCGCAGAGCGTGTCACCGGTCGTGGTGTCCTTGAGACCCGCGAGCGCGATGATGTCGCCGGCGAAGGCTTCCGTGATCTCTTCCTGCTTGTTGGAGTGCATCATCACCATACGGCCGATGCGCTCTTTCTTGCCTTTGGTCGAGTTCAGGAGCTGGTCGCCCTTGTTGATCACGCCCGAGTAGATGCGGGTGAAAGTCAATGTGCCCATGAAGGGGTCGTTCATGATCTTGAACGCGAGGCCCGAGAAAGGCTGTGCGTCGTCGGCAGACCGCGCGATGTTACGCTCTTCCGTTTCGTCACCCGGTTTGAAGCCCATGTAGGCCGGCACGTCGAGCGGCGAGGGCAGGAAATCGACAACGGCGTTGAGCAGGGGCTGAACGCCCTTGTTCTTGAACGCGGAGCCGCCGAGGACCGGCACGAAGGACAGCGACAGCGTGCCCTTGCGGATCAGTTTCCGCAGGGTCGGCACGTCGGGTTCGTTGCCTTCGAGGTATTCCATCATCGCGTCGTCGTCTTGCTCGACGGCGTGCTCGATGAGGTGCGCGCGCCATTCGGCAGCGGTGTCGGCCAGGTCGTCACGGATCGGCTGACGCACCCAGGAGGCACCAAGGTCTTCACCCTGCCACACCCATTCTTCCATGGTCACGAGGTCGACGATGCCTTCCAGCTTGTCTTCCGCGCCGATCGGGAAGTTCACCGGAACCGGGATCGCACCGGTGCGGTCCTTGATCATCTTCACGCAGTTGAAGAAGTCGGCGCCGATCTTGTCCATCTTGTTGACGAAGACCATGCGCGGAACCTTGTAGCGGTCAGCCTGACGCCACACGGTTTCCGTCTGCGGCTCCACACCGGCGTTCGCGTCGAGCAGCGCGACCGCGCCGTCGAGAACCGCGAGCGAGCGTTCGACTTCGATGGTGAAGTCAACGTGGCCGGGGGTGTCGATGATGTTGAAGCGCACCTTGGTGTCCGACGTGCCTTCGGCGGTCGGATCTTCCTGCCACTGCCAGAAGGTCGTGGTCGCAGCCGAGGTGATGGTGATCCCCCGTTCCTGCTCTTGCTCCATCCAGTCCATCGTGGCGGCGCCGTCGTGGACTTCGCCGATCTTGTGGGACTTGCCGGTGTAGTAGAGGATGCGCTCGGTCGTCGTGGTCTTGCCCGCATCGATGTGGGCCATGATCCCGAAGTTCCGGTAGCGCGTCAGGGGATAGTCGCGTGCCATTGTAGGGCCTCGTAAGTCTCTGGTTACCAGCGGTAATGGCTGAACGCGCGGTTGGCGTCGGCCATCTTGTGGGTGTCTTCGCGCTTTTTCACGGCGGTGCCGCGGCCGTTCACTGCATCGAGCAGTTCGCCGGCGAGACGCTCTTCCATCGTGTTCTCGTTGCGGGCGCGCGAGGCGTTGATGAGCCAGCGGATCGCAAGGGCCTCACGGCGCTCGGGGCGCACTTCGACCGGAACCTGATAGGTCGCACCACCGACGCGGCGCGAGCGCACTTCGACGGAGGGTTTGATGTTGTCGAGCGCTTCGTGGAAGATTTCCACGGGCGCGCGCTTGACCTTGTTCTCGACGCGGTCGAGGGCATTGTAGACGATCTTCTCGGCGACCGACTTTTTGCCATCGATCATGAGGTTGTTCATGAACTTGGTCAGAACCTTGTCGCCATACTTGGCGTCAGGAAGAATTTCGCGCTTCTCAGCGGCGTGACGACGGGACATTCCGCTCTCTCCTTATTTCGGACGCTTCGCGCCGTACTTCGAACGACGCTGCTTACGGTCTTTGACGCCCTGGGTATCGAGCACACCGCGCAGGATGTGGTAGCGGACACCCGGAAGGTCCTTCACCCGGCCGCCACGGATCAGAACCACGGAGTGTTCCTGAAGGTTATGGCTCTCACCCGGGATGTAGCTGATGACTTCGTAGCCGTTGGTCAGACGGACCTTGGCGACTTTACGCATAGCGGAGTTCGGCTTCTTCGGCGTCGTGGTGTAGACGCGCGTGCAGACGCCACGCTTCTGCGGGCAGGATTCCAGGTGCTGAGACTTGGAGCGTTTGACTTTGGGCTGACGCGGCTTGCGGATCAGCTGTTGGATCGTGGGCATTGGGCTTCGTTCCCCGTGTTGCAACACTATGTTCATGGGGCGCGCGCCCCGGCTTCAGTCGACTTGCGTCTTTCGCGTCCAAAAAACGCAACGAACCGCCCCCGCCCCAATCAGCCGGGGCGACGCGGTGGATAATCAGAGGATCGGGGCAACAAGGCCCGGATCGTGGCCACTTCATATCTGTAAACGGGCGGTTGGATACACGTATCCCATTGCCCGGGTGCGCGCCGTATATGGGGAGTCGTTTTCCTTGTCAACGCCAAGGCGGCCGGTTTCTGCCCAAGTCACCGCCCTGCGGATCAAGGAAGCGTCGAAACCTTGCCTGACGTCAGGATTTCGGCGATATTGCCGCCAGAGAAGGCCGCAGCAGACGGCCTCACCCATAGCCGAGGCAGGCAGCAGATGAAACCCGTTTTCCCGATGGCGGCGATGGCCGCCGTGCTGGCGCTTGGCGCCTGTGCGAACAATCCTCTCAATGGCAAGGACGCCGCACTGGTCGATTCCTCGCCCGGCGTCGACACCTCGCGGCTCACGCCCGAGGGCGAGGCCGACTTCCTTCTGGCCTACCAGTATGTGTCGACTGCAAATCCCACGACGATCATGCCGAACTCCGGTTCCGCCCGCTATGTCGGGGGACTTGGCGGCGACGTGACGGGCGACGTATCGGGTTTCATGACCGGCGCGCTCAACATGACGGTGGCGAACCTGAACAATGGAAACGTGTCGGGCTTCGCCGACAGTTTCGCACTCTACAACGATGACGGCACCAAGGCGCAAGACCTGAGCGGCACCATCGCCTTGTCCGGCAACGTCACCGGAAATGCGCTCAATGCGACCGGGGCTGGCGCTCTGGGCCATGCGGGCGGATCGTCGGCGGTGAACACGGGCCTTGCCGGCACTTTCCGCAACCTCGACGGCCGCGCCAGTGCCGTCACCGGGACGGCGACGACCACCGGCGGGATCACCATGGGCGACGGACACTTCTACCTCGTGGAAACCGACTGACGCGCGCCATGCGGGTCCTGCCCGGCAGCACGGTTCTGGGGGCCCAGCGGAACGAGGGGCCTTTCCTCCTCGAATGGATCGCCTGGTATCTGGCGCTCGGGTTCGAGCATGTGCTGATCATGCACAACGACTGCACCGACCATTCGCCGCAGCTCCTGAGGCTCTTGGAACGTCTCGGAGTGATCACCCAGCAGAAGGTGGTGACGGACCCCGCCCTGCCCCCGCAACCGCAGGCCCATCGCAAGGCGGCAAGGCACCATCTGATCCGCGAGGCCGACTGGGCTTTTACCTGCGATATGGACGAGTTCCTCGTGGTCCACGTAGGCGACGGCACCGTTGCAGCACTGGCGGAGGAGGTCGAGCGGGTCGGCGCCTGCGCCATGGCGCTTCACTGGCGGATCTTTGGCACCATGGGACAGGAGGCCTGGGAGGACCAGCTTGTCCACCGGCGCTATACCATGGCCGCCCCGCGGGAGGTGAACCAGAACACCGGGCTCAAGACATTTACCCGCTGGCCGGGACAATGGGAGTTCCTGCGCGCCCATGGGCCGAAGAACTGGGGCGGGCCACGGGCGGGCGACCCGCCGGGGACATGGGGCACACCGCCCTACCGGATCGCTCTTGGCGATGGATCGGCTCTGGACGACTACGCGCCCGAGGGCACCGCGCTCAACCACACCGACATCGCGCGGGTGCGGCACGACATGGCCCAAGTGAACCACTACGCGCTCCAGTCGGTCGAGAAGTTTTCGCTCAAGCGAGGCGTGCCCGGTGCCGGACTGAACGAGACTCGCTATACGGACGGGTTCTTTCGGAATTTCGACTGGAACGAGGTCGAGGACCGCTCGGCGCTCCGCTTTTCTGATCGCTTCGACGCGGTCTATCGCAGGATCACGGACATTCCCGGGGTGCTACGGCTTCATCACCTGTGCTGTGCGGACTTCCTCACTACGGTAGCCGAGAAGGCCGGCCATAATCCCGCCGAGGATCCCCGCATCGCTCACCACCGGAACACCGCCAGGCAGCTCCCCGCGCCGTTGCGGCCCGCGCAGGCCGGTTGACGGGCGGCGACGGCGTCGCAGCCGGTGCGCCGTCCCTTGCAACCCTCGCACATTGCGGCAAGTTGAACAGCGGCAGGTCCGTCACGGACCGGGCCAAAGACAGGGCAGACCCAGAGACATGCTTTATCCGATCCTCCACATCACCCACCTGCTTTGCGCCACGCTCTTCATCGGCGTGGTGCTCTTCGAGACGCTCATCCTTAGAGGATTGCGCAAGCCGCTTGGCCCGGCGCTGTTCGAGCAGGTCGAGAGCGCGGTCATGCGGCGTGCCGTCTGGATCATGCCGCCGGTCGTGGCGGTGCTCTTCATCACGGGGGGGCTTCTCCTGTGGCAGAACTGGCCGCTCATGGACTTTCGGGAGTTCACCTGGCCGCCGCTTGTCGGGTTCACACTGATCCTCACGATAAAGGTCGCGCTGGCCCTCTCGGTGCTGGTCCACTTCGTGCTGGCGATCCGGGCGGAACTGCGGGGCACGTTGTCGGAACGCGCGTCGAAATGGGTTCACCTGTCGGTAAGCCTGCATGTGGTCGCGATCCTGATCCTCGCCAAGCTCATCTTCTACGTGAACTGGTAGGCCCAAAAAGAAAAGGCCCCGCGGATCGCAGGGCCTTTCCGATCTCATATCACAACCGATCAGGGCTGCTCGTCGCCGCCGGTTTCCGGCAGATCGACCAGCGTATCCTCGTCGGCTGCATCCTCGCCAAAGGCCGAGAAGGCGTCTTCGGAGGGCGCGGCGAGCGCCGCCGCGGCTTCCGCCTCGGCCCGCGCCTCGTCGATGACCTTGCGGTCCCGCTCTTGCGCGATGGAGCGCACCTTCATGGTGGCCCCGCCGGTGCCCGCCGGGATCAGACGGCCCACGATGACGTTTTCCTTGAGACCCACGAGCTTGTCGCGCTTGCCCTGCACCGATGCCTCGGTGAGGACGCGGGTGGTCTCCTGGAAGGACGCCGCAGAGATGAAGCTGCGGGTTTGCAGCGACGCCTTGGTGATCCCGAGCAGGATCGGCTGGCCTTCGGCCGGGCGTTTGCCACGGGCTTCAGCCTTCTCGTTGGCTTCGTCGAACTCGACCTTGTCGACATGTTCGCCCTTGAGGAGCGTCGTGTCGCCCGAGTCCGTGATCTCCCACTTCTGCAGCATCTGGCGAACGATCACCTCAATGTGCTTGTCGTTGATCTTCACGCCCTGGAGCCGGTAGACGTCCTGCACCTCGTCGATCATGTAATCTGCGAGCGCTTCGACGCCCATGATGGCCAGGATGTCGTGCGGCGCCGGGTTGCCGTCCATGATGTACTCACCCTTCTGGATGAAGTCGCCTTCAGCCACCGGGATGTGCTTGCCTTTCGGCACCATGTATTCGACGGGCTCGAGGCTTTCGTCAGACGGTTCGATCGTGATGCGGCGCTTGTTCTTGTAGTCCTTGCCGAAGCGCACGTAGCCATCGACTTCGGCGATGATCGCGTGATCCTTCGGACGGCGGGCTTCGAAGAGTTCGGCCACACGCGGCAGACCACCGGTGATGTCCTTGGTCTTGGCGCCTTCACGCGGGATCCGCGCGATGACGTCGCCGGCCAGAACGTCGGACCCGTCTTCGATCGACAGGATGGCGTCCACGGACATCGTGTAGGTGATCGGGTTGCCCTGATCGTTGCGCACCGGTTCGCCGTCTTCACCCACGAGGATGAGTTCGGGTTTCAGGTCCGAGCCCTTGGGCGCAGTGCGCCAGTCGGTCACGATCTTCTGAGTCATGCCGGTCGCATCGTCGGTCTCGTCGCGCACGGAGATGCCCGCGATGAGGTCGGCGAATTTGATCGTCCCCGCGGCTTCCGCGATGATCGGAAGGGTATAGGGGTCCCATTCGAAGAGCTTGTCGCCCCGCTTGATGGTCGCCTTGTCCTTCACGAAGACCTTGGAGCCGTACCCCGGCTTGTAGCTCGCCCGCTCGACGCCATTGGCGTCCATGATGGCGATCTGCATGTTGCGGCCCATGACGATGGCTTCGCCGTTCGCGTTGTTGAGCAGGTTCGGATTGCGGAATTCGATCACGCCTTCCTGGCCGGCTTCCTGGAACGACTGCTGACCACCCTGGGCGATGCCGCCGATGTGGAAGGTCCGCATGGTGAGCTGGGTGCCCGGTTCACCGATCGACTGCGCCGCGATGATGCCGACGGCTTCGCCAACGTTCACCATGGTGCCGCGTGCAAGGTCCCGGCCATAGCAGGCCGCGCAGACGCCTTCGTCCGCTTCACAGGTCAGGGGCGACCGGATCCGCATGGAAGCAACGCCAGATTCCTCGATGAGGTCGGCCTTGCGCTCGTCGATGAGCTCGTTCTTGGCGACCAGCACCTCACCCGTCGCCGGATGGGTGACGTCGTCCGCCGAGACGCGTCCAAGGATACGCTCGCCAAGGCTCGCCACTACTTCACCATCGTTCACGGCCGCAGAAGCGGTGATCGCGTTTTCGGTGCCGCAGTCACGCGAGCGCACAATGCAGTCCTGCGCCACGTCCACGAGACGACGGGTCAGATACCCCGAGTTCGCGGTCTTGAGCGCAGTATCGGCCAGACCCTTGCGCGCGCCGTGGGTCGAGTTGAAGTACTCGAGCACCGTCAGGCCCTCTTTGAAGTTCGAGATGATCGGCGTTTCGATGATCTCGCCCGACGGCTTGGCCATGAGGCCGCGCATACCGCCAAGCTGTTTCATCTGCGCGGGCGACCCCCGCGCACCGGAGTGCGACATCATGTAGACAGAGTTGGGTTCCTTCTCGGCGCCCGCGTCGTCGTAACGCACGGCCGAGATTTCGCCCATCATCGCGTCGGCGACCTGATCCGAACATTTGGACCAGGCATCGACCACCTTGTTGTATTTCTCGCCAAGGGTGATGAGGCCGTCCATGTACTGCTGTTCGAACTCTTTCACCTGGTCGCGCACGGCGTCAACGATGGTCCACTTGGTGTCAGGGATGACCATGTCGTCCTTGCCGAACGAGATGCCCGCCTTGAACGCTTCCTTGAAGCCCATCGACATGATCTGATCACAGAAGATGACCGACTCTTTCTGACCGCAATAACGGTAGACGGTGTCGATGACCTGCTGCACCTCTTTCTTCCGCAGAAGACGGTTCACCAGCTCGAAGGGCGCTTTCGCGTTGAGCGGCAGGAGGTTGCCCAGAAGGATCCGGCCCGGCGTGGTGTCGAACCGCTGGTAGACCTCTTGTCCGGTCTCGTCGATCTGCTTGATCCGGGCTTTCACCTTGGAGTGCAGGTGCACTTCGCCGGCGTCCAGCGCGTGCTGGACTTCTTCCACGTCGGCAAAGACCATGCCTTCGCCCTTCATGCCCTGACGCTCCATCGTGATGTAATAGAGGCCAAGGATCATGTCCTGCGATGGAACGATGATCGGCGCGCCGTTGGCGGGCGACAGAACGTTGTTGGTCGACATCATGAGCACGCGCGCTTCGAGCTGGGCTTCCAGCGAAAGCGGCACGTGGACGGCCATCTGGTCACCGTCGAAGTCGGCGTTGAACGCCGAACAGACGAGCGGGTGCAGCTGGATCGCCTTGCCTTCGATGAGAACCGGCTCGAAGGCCTGAATGCCCAGACGGTGCAGCGTGGGCGCACGGTTCAGGAGAACCGGGTGCTCGCGGATGACCTCGTCGAGGATGTCCCAGACCTCGGGACGTTCTTTTTCGACCAGCTTCTTCGCCTGCTTCACGGTGCTCGACAGGCCCTTGGCCTCCAGCCGCGAGTAGATGAAGGGCTTGAAGAGCTCGAGCGCCATCTTCTTGGGCAGGCCACACTGGTGCAGCTTGAGCTCGGGGCCGGTCACGATGACCGAACGGCCCGAAAAGTCGACGCGCTTGCCGAGAAGGTTCTGACGGAACCGGCCCTGCTTGCCCTTGAGCATGTCGGAAAGCGACTTCAGCGGGCGCTTGTTAGCCCCGGTGATGACGCGGCCACGACGACCGTTGTCAAAGAGCGCGTCGACCGATTCCTGAAGCATCCGCTTTTCGTTCCGGACGATGATGTCCGGCGCGCGAAGCTCGATCAGGCGCTTCAGGCGGTTGTTCCGGTTGATCACGCGACGGTAGAGGTCGTTGAGGTCCGAGGTCGCGAAACGGCCACCGTCGAGCGGCACCAGCGGGCGCAGTTCCGGCGGGATGACCGGGATGACGGTCAGGATCATCCACTCCGGGCGGTTGCCGGATTCGATGAAGCTCTCCACGACCTTGAGACGCTTGATGATCTTCTTCGGCTTCAGTTCGCCAGTCGCCTCGGCGAGGTCCGCGCGCAGTTGCTCGGCCTCGGCTTCGAGGTCGATCATGGACAGCATTTCGCGGATCGCTTCGGCGCCGATGTTCGCGGTGAAGGCGTCCATCCCGAAGGTGTCCTGCGCGTCGAGGAATTCCTCTTCGGTCATGAGCTGGCCGTATTGCAGGTCGGTCAGACCCGGCTCGATCACGACGTAGTTTTCGAAGTAGAGAATCCGCTCGAGGTCACGCAGCGTCATGTCGAGCATGAGGCCGATCCGGGAGGGGAGCGACTTCAGGAACCAGATGTGCGCGACGGGAGCGGCCAGTTCGATGTGGCCCATCCGTTCGCGGCGCACCTTCTGGAGCGTCACTTCGACACCGCATTTTTCGCAGACGACGCCGCGATACTTCATGCGCTTGTATTTGCCGCAGAGGCATTCGTAGTCCTTGATCGGCCCGAAGATACGGGCGCAGAACAGGCCGTCGCGCTCGGGCTTGAAGGTCCGGTAGTTGATGGTTTCCGGCTTCTTGATCTCGCCGTAGGACCACGACAGGATCCGCTCGGGCGACGCCAGAGAGACCTTGATTTCGTCAAAGATCTTCTGGGTGGCCAGCGGATTGAACGGGTTGGTGGTCAGTTCCTGGTTCATTTGGATTTCCTCAAATCTGGATCAGTGGGGTGAGGGTGTGAGGCGCGCGCCTCACTCCTCGTCCCCCTCCGAATCCAGGAGTTCCATGTTGAGGCCGAGACCCCGGACTTCTTTCACGAGCACGTTGAACGACTCGGGCACGCCCGCCTCGAAGTTGTCCTCGCCCTTGACGATCGACTCGTAGACCTTGGTCCGGCCTGCCACGTCGTCCGACTTGACGGTGAGCATCTCCTGCAGCGTATAGGCCGCGCCGTAGGCTTCGAGCGCCCAGACTTCCATCTCGCCGAAACGCTGGCCGCCGAACTGGGCTTTACCACCCAGGGGCTGCTGCGTGACGAGCGAGTAGGGCCCGGTCGACCGCGCGTGGATCTTGTCGTCCACAAGGTGGTGAAGTTTCAGCAGATACTTCACACCGACCGTGACCTTGCGGGCGAACTGCTCGCCGGTCCGGCCATCGTAAAGCACCGACTGGCCGCTTTCGTCAAAGCCCGCACGTTTCAGCGCGTCGTTCACTTCCGGCTCCTTCGCGCCGTCGAAGACCGGGGTCGCGATCGGAACGCCACGGGTGACGTTCTGCGCGGCCTCGATCAGCGCGATCTCGTCCATGCCGCCGATGCCTTCGTCATAGACGTCCTCGCCGTAGGCGTGCTTCATCGCATCGCGCACGGGGGTGAGGTCGCCCGACCGACGGTATTCGGCAAGCGCATCGTCGATCCTGAGACCCAGGCCGCGTGCGGCCCAACCCATGTGGGTTTCGAGAATCTGACCGACGTTCATGCGCGAGGGCACGCCCAGCGGGTTGAGGCAGAAGTCGACCGGCGTGCCGTCACCGAGGAAGGGCATGTCCTCCATCGGAACGACGCGCGACACGACGCCCTTGTTGCCGTGACGGCCGGCCATCTTGTCGCCCGGCTGAAGCTTGCGCTTCACGGCGATGAAGACCTTGACCATCTTCATCACGCCGGGGGGCAGATCGTCGCCGCGGCGCACTTTTTCGACCTTGTCCTCGAAGCGGTGCTCGAGCGCCCGTTTCTGGGCTTCATACTGGTCGTGAAGCGCCTCGACTTCGCGGGCTTCCTGCTCGTTCTCGAGGGCAAGCTGCCACCACTGGCCACGCGACAGGCTGTCGAGCAGCGCGTCGTCGATGGCTGCGCCCGGCTTGACGCCCTTGGGCCCCTTCACCGCGGTCTTGCCTTCGATCATGGTGCGCAGACGGGCATAGATGTTGCGGTCGAGGATCGCCATCTCGTCGTCCCGGTCACGGGCCAGACGTTCGACTTCCTCACGCTCGATCTGCAGCGCGCGCTCGTCCTTCTCCACACCGTGGCGATTGAAGACGCGGACTTCCACGACGGTGCCGTAGTCGCCCGGTTTCACGCGGAGCGACGTGTCGCGCACGTCCGATGCCTTTTCCCCGAAGATGGCGCGCAGGAGCTTTTCTTCCGGCGTCATCGGGCTTTCGCCCTTCGGAGTGATCTTGCCGACAAGGATGTCGCCCGGCTCCACATGGGCGCCGATATAGACGATCCCGGCTTCGTCGAGGTTGCGCAACGCTTCCTCGCCGACGTTCGGAATGTCGCGCGTGATCTCTTCCGGCCCGAGCTTCGTGTCACGGGCGGCGACTTCGAATTCCTCGATGTGGATCGAGGTGAAGACGTCGTCCTGCGCGATACGCTCGGAGATCAGGATGGAGTCCTCGTAGTTGTAGCCGTTCCAGGGCATGAAGGCGACGACGACGTTCTTGCCGAGCGCCAGCTCCCCCATGTCCGTCGACGGACCGTCCGCGATGACTTCGCCCTTCTCGACCACGTCGCCCACTTTCACCAGCGGACGCTGGTTGATGCAGGTGTTCTGGTTCGAGCGCTGGAACTTGCGCATCCGGTAGATGTCCACGCCTGGGTCGCCGACGGTGAGGTCGGCGGTAGCGCGGATCACGATCCGGGTGGCGTCCACCTGGTCGATCACGCCGGCCCGGCGCGCCTGGATGGCGGCGCCGGAGTCGACGGCGACCTTGCCCTCGATGCCGGTGCCGACGAGCGGCGCCTCCGCCCGCAGAAGCGGCACGGCCTGTTTCTGCATGTTCGAGCCCATGAGCGCGCGGTTCGCGTCGTCGTTCTCGAGGAACGGGATCAGCGAAGCGGCCACGGAGACCAGCTGCTTGGGCGACACGTCGATGAGGTCCACGGCGTCACGGGGCGCGAGGGTGTATTCACCCGATTGCCGCGTGTTGACCATGTCGTTCACGAACATGCCGCTCGCGTCGAGGTTGGCGTTCGCCTGGGCCACGGTGTGGCGCATTTCCTCGGTGGCCGACATGTATTTCACGTCATCGGTGACCTTGCCGCCTTCGACGCGGCGATAGGGGGTCTCGATGAAGCCATACTTGTTGACCCGCGCGAAGGTCGCGAGGTTGTTGATCAGACCGATGTTCGGGCCTTCCGGTGTTTCGATCGGGCACATCCGGCCATAGTGGGTCGGGTGCACGTCGCGCACTTCGAAGCCCGCACGTTCGCGGGTCAGACCGCCCGGCCCGAGCGCCGAGAGGCGACGCTTGTGCGACACTTCGGAGAGCGGGTTGGTCTGGTCCATGAACTGCGACAGCTGCGAGGAGCCGAAGAATTCACGCACGGCCGCGGCTGCCGGTTTCGCATTGATCAGGTCCTGCGGCATCACCGTGTCGATTTCGACCGACGACATGCGTTCCTTGATCGCGCGCTCCATGCGGAGCAGACCCACGCGATACTGGTTCTCCATCAATTCGCCGACAGAGCGGACACGACGGTTGCCGAGGTGGTCGATATCGTCCACTTCGCCCTTGCCGTCGCGCAGTTCCACGAGCGCCTTGATGCAGGCCACGATGTCTTCGCGGCGCAGGGTACGCTGGGTATCCTCGGCGTCGAGGTTGAGGCGCATGTTCATCTTCACGCGACCCACGGCCGAAAGGTCGTAACGCTCGCTGTCGAAGAAGAGCTGGTCGAAGAGCGCCGAGGCGGCATCGACGGTCGGCGGTTCACCCGGACGCATCACGCGGTAGATATCCATGAGCGCGCCGTCGCGGTTCATGTTCTTGTCCGCCGCCATGGTGTTGCGGATGTAGGGACCGACGGTGATGTTGTCGATGTCGAGCACCGGCACCTCGGTCACGCCCGCGTCGATCAGCTCCTTCACGGAGCCCCCGATGAGCGTGCCGTCCTTGTCGTATTCCAGCGTCAGTTCATCACCGGCTTCGACATAGATCGCGCCGTTCTCTTCGTTGATGATGTCCTTGGCGACATAGCGGCCAACGATCGAGTCGAAGGGCACGAGGATCTTCTGCACCTTGCCTTCGTCGATGATCTTCTTCACCGCGCGCGGCGTCACCTTCTTGGTGGCCTCGAAGATCACTTCGCCGCTGTCGGCGTCCACGATGTCCATCGTCGGACGGGTGCCGCGAATACGTTCGGGGAAGAACTTGGTCACCCAGCCCTTGTTCTTCTCGAGCGTGTAATTCACCGTGTTGTAATAGGCGTCCATGATCGCCTCCTGATCCAGCCCGAGGGCATAGAGCAGGGTCGTCACCGGCAGTTTGCGGCGACGGTCGATCCGCGCGAACACGATGTCCTTGGCATCGAATTCGAAGTCGAGCCACGAGCCGCGATAGGGAATGATGCGGCAGGCGAAGAGCAGCTTGCCCGAAGCATGCGTCTTGCCCTTGTCATGGTCGAAGAACACGCCCGGCGAACGGTGCATCTGGGACACGATCACGCGCTCGGTGCCGTTCACGACGAAGGTGCCGTTGGGCGTCATCAGGGGCATGTCGCCCATGAACACGTCCTGTTCCTTGATGCCCTTAACGGACTTCGCGCCAGTGTCTTCGTTGATATCGAACACGATGAGACGCAGCTTGACCTTCAGCGGGGCCGAATAGGTCATGTCGCGCGCCTGGCACTCTTCCACGTCGTATTTCGGCGCTTCGAGTTCGTAGCTCACGAATTCCAGAACGGCGGTCTCATTGAAGTCCTTGATCGGGAAGACGGACTGGAAGACGCCCATGATGCCTTCGCCTTCGGTCGGCTCGGGGGCATCGCCGGAATTCAGGAAGAGGTCATAGGACGCCTTCTGAACTTCGATGAGGTTCGGCATTTCCAGAACTTCGCGGATCTTGCCGTAATATTTGCGGAGTCGTTTCTGGCCAAGGTAGGTCTGAGCCATAAGGTGAGCACCTTTCTTTTCTCACTGACACGCATCGCCGTCGGGGCATCGGCCTGCGCGCCGTTCGAAACGGGGGTTCGGATCCATACCAGAGGCCTTCCCACAGGTCTCTTCCCGATCCTTGAACCGCGCCTTGGGAAGGGTCTTCGATCAGGCCCTTGCCAAGACAGGTTCGGCTGGACCCGGATTTCTCCGGACCCAGCCTTGAATGCGCGTCGGGTGCGACCCCGACGGAGCGGGCCGATCAGGCCAGCTCGACTTCGGCGCCAGCTGCTTCCAGCTTGCCTTTGATGTCTTCGGCTTCGGCCTTGTCGACACCTTCTTTGATCTTGCCGCCGGCTTCGACGAGGTCTTTGGCTTCTTTGAGGCCAAGACCGGTGATGCCGCGAACTTCTTTGATGACGGCGATTTTGTTGCCGCCAGCGTTCTTGAGAACCACGTCGAATTCGGTTTTCTCTTCAGCAGCAGCCGCGCCAGCGTCGCCAGCCGGGCCTGCCATCATCACAGCGCCGCCAGCAGCGGGCTCGATGCCGTATTCGTCTTTCAGGATGGTTTTCAGTTCCTGGGCTTCGAGAAGGGTCAGACCCACGATCTCTTCAGCAAGTTTCTTCAGATCAGCCATTGTACTGTTTCCGTTCGTTTAAGATGTGTTCCAACGTCGATATTGCAACGCGACGAAGGTCTCTTGATTGCTTACGCAGCCTTTTCCTCGATGGTCGTGAGGATGGACGCGATGTTCGAGGCAGGAGCGCCAATGGCCCCGGCAATGTTCGCAGCGGGCGCGCCGATGCAGGACACGATCGAAGCGATAAGCTCCTCACGCGACGGCATCTTGGCGACCGCGGCCACACCGGCCGGATCCAGAGCGTTTTCACCCATGGCACCACCGAGGATAACGAGTTTCTCGTTATCTTTGGCGTACTTATCCATGACCTTGGCCGCAGCCACAGGGTCTTCGGAAAAGGCGAGAACGGTCATGCCCTTCAGGTAATCGACGATGGAAGCCGCCGGTTTGCCTTCAAGAGCGATCTTGGCGAGCCTGTTCTTGGCAACACGCACCGACCCGCCCGCTTCGCGCATCGCGCCGCGCAGGTCCTGCATTTCAGCAACCGTGAGACCTTCGTAGCGGGCAACCACTACGACGCCAGAGCTTTCGAAGATTTGGCCGAGTTCATCGACCACTTTCTCTTTCTGGGCTCTATCCACAGTTTTACTCCAAGGTAGGAGGTGTAACCCTCCGGCTCATATTGCACCGGGTACGAAGCACCCGATGATCGGGTCCTTACGGGTCCGTCCAAGATCACCCGAGGCGCCGAAGCGGCCCGAAGAAATCTGGTCTTTTCCCGTCTCAGGCAGGATTTATCGCTCTTGTTGAGGGAGCCACCCACCGTCTCGGACGAAACGCAAAAAGCGCACGACGAATCGCACGCTGTCCACGCAAGGGGCTTCCTAACGCCAATGTTGGGGAGTTCCAAGAGCGAATATGCCTGAGGTTGGCCATTTGAGCAAGCCTTAGCTGACCCATCGAGACCTGACAAATTCCCGGACGGGTATTGTAACTTCATGAATTACGTAATATACGAAGTTACATGAAACGCGACAGCCGACTTTCCTGGGTGCTCCACGCCCTGCTCCACATGGCGCAAGCCGACAGAACCATCACGTCCGACCAGCTCGCAGGCTGGATGGACACGAACCCCGTCGTCGTGCGCCGCACGATGGGTCTCTTGCGAGAGGCGGGCCTTGTCTCTTCGGCGAAGGGTCCGGGGGGAGGCTGGGTGCTGTCCAGTGACCCGACCGTCGTGACGTTGCGCCGCCTTCACGAGGTGCTGGGCGAGCCTGCGGTTTTTGCGATCGGGGTGAAGTCGGAAGCGCCTGACTGCCTTGTCGAGGCGGCGGTGAACCGGCGCCTTACCAGCGCGATGGCAGAGGCCGAGACGCTGCTCCTCGCGCGGCTCGAAGATATCACGCTGGCGAACCTGCTGTCGGACTTCGAAAACGACGACGGCCTTGCCTTCGCAGCCCACCGGGACGGCCCAAGCTAGACACGCGAGCACCGGCCCCGGGCCACGTTCAACCGCATCATGACCAAGATCACCGGAGCGTGCCTGTCACGCCCCGCACCTCTAATCTTGCCGAAAGGACCTATCTCCATGGACCAGACCCATCACGATGTGATCGTCATTGGCGGCAGCTACTCCGGCTGCGCCGCCGCCCTCCAGCTCCTCCGTGCGCACCGCCGCGTGTGCGTCATCGACGCGGGCGAACGCCGAAACAGGACCGTGCCGCATTCGCACGGCTTCATCACGCAGGACGGTGTGGATCCAGCCGCACTCGCCACCGCGGCCCGTGCGGACCTTCATGCCTATCCGACGCTCACCTGGAAAGACGACACCGCCATAGATGCCCGTCAAACCGAGACCGGTTTCGAAATCACCCTTCATGACGAGACCCGCGTGACATCGGCCAAGCTCATCCTCGCGACCGGGGTGCGTGACATCCTTCCCGACATCCCCGGCCTTGCCGAGCGCTGGGGCGACACCGTCGCCGCCTGCCCTTATTGCCACGGTTACGAGTGCGCCCAAGGACCGATCGCGGTCATCGGCACCGGGCCCGGGTCCGAGCATCAGGCCCAGTTGCTGGCGGAATGGGGACAGGTCGACTTCCTGACCCAGGGTCTCGTTCCTCTGGACGAGGCGATGCGCGCCGATCTGGAGCGGCGCGAGGTCACGATCCGCGACACGCCCGTGACCGCGATCACCGGACGCGCCACCGTCTCCCTGAGCGACGGCTCGACGCAGAGCTACAACGGCATTTTCACCGCGACGACCTTTGCCCCGTCCTCCCCCATCCCCGCGCAGTTGGGGTGCGAGATGGCAGAAAACCCGATGGGCCAGATCATCACCGTCGACGAAATGCAGGCCACATCCGTTCCAGGCGTCTTCGCCTGCGGCGACGCGGCGACCTTCATGGCTTCGGTGTCCATCGCTGTGGGGAAAGGAGCGCTTGCCGGCATCGCCTGTCATCGCGACCTCGTCTTCGGCTAGACCCGGTACGATGCGCGTGGAAACTGCGCGCGGGGGCGGACGCCGAAATACCCCCTATGCGCCGAAGTTCGGCCACCGATTTTCCCTGAGGGCATCCTATCCCGTTGAGCGAGCCACGTATTAGGCCCTCTTCCAGAATGTATAGCTCATGACCCGCATTTTGATGAACCGGCCGAAGGCCACGCTTCGCACCCGCCTTGCCCGCTTCTCCACCGACACCGACGGCGCCGTCACCGTCGATTGGGTCGTGCTGACCGCGGCCATCGTCGGACTTGGCATCGCGGTCCTCACGTCGGTCTCGGGGGGCACGACCGCGCTCGCCTCCAAGACATCATCCGCGATTAGCGACATGGAGGTCGGCGGATCAGGAACGGCCGGGGCGGGACCCACCGAAGATTTTTTCACCAACATTCCCAACACGGGCACGTTCGACTGTCCGAACCTAGATACCTGCTATGTTTCCGATACGGAGTCGGGCACGACGAGTACGCGAAACAACCCTTTTTCAGATCCCGTGTCAGGGTGGTACGAAGATGGCATTCCGTACATCAATTGACGATCTGACGTGGGACACAGAACCTTCCCAAGAAAAAGGGCGCCCCGAGAAGCGCCCTTTCCAATTCCGATGCCACGGAAACCTTAGTTCCCGGTGGCGCTTTCCACGTTCACCGAGACGCCCGGGCCCATCGTCGACGAGAGCGAGACCTTTTTCATGTAGGTCCCTTTCGCGCCCGAGGGCTTGGCTTTCGACACGGCATCCACGAAGGCGCGCACGTTTTCCACGAGCTTGCCTTCGTCGAAGGAGGCCTTGCCGATACCGGCGTGGATGACGCCCGCTTTTTCGACCTTGAACTGGACCTGACCGCCTTTGGCGGCTTCAACGGCCTCTTTCACGTCGAGCGTGACGGTGCCGATTTTCGGGTTCGGCATCAGGTTGCGGGGGCCGAGCACTTTGCCCAGACGGCCGACGATCGGCATCATGTCCGGGGTGGCAATGCAGCGATCAAAGTCGATCTTGCCGCCCTGCACGGTTTCCATGAGGTCTTCCGCGCCAACGATGTCGGCGCCGGCGGCTTTCGCCTCCTCCGCCTTTTCGCCACGGGCGAAGACCGCGACGCGCACCGTCTTGCCGGTGCCGTTGGGCAGGTTGACCGTGCCGCGGACCATCTGGTCGGCGTGGCGCGGGTCGACGCCGAGGTTCATCGCGATTTCGACCGACTCGTCGAATTTCGCGTTGGCGTTCGACTTGATCAGCGCGACAGCTTCTTCGACGGTGATGTTTTCTTTACCGGCGAAGGCTTCGCGGGCCGCTTTGGTGCGTTTTCCGAGCTTTGCCATCTTACTTCACCTCAATGCCCATGGAGCGGGCGGAGCCCAGGATGATCTGCATCGCGCCGTCGACGTCGTTGGCGTTCAGGTCGCGCATTTTCGCTTCGGCGATTTCACGCACCTGGGCAACGGTCACGGTGCCGGCGGTTTCACGGCCCGGAGCCGGCGAGCCCTTCGGACGGTTCCGCTTACCGACCGGCTTCAGGCCAGCGGCTTTTTTCAGGTAGTAAGACGCGGGCGGCGTCTTGATGTCCATCGTGAAGGACTTGTCCTGGTAGTAGGAAATCACGGTCGGACAGGGCGCACCCTCTTCCATTTCCTGGGTCTTCGCGTTGAAGGCCTTGCAGAATTCCATGATGTTGATGCCGCGCTGACCCAGCGCGGGGCCGACGGGCGGCGAGGGGTTCGCTTTGCCGGCGGGGATCTGAAGCTTCAGCGTCCCGATAAGTTTCTTGGCCATTGGCCATCTCCTTCTTCAACACCCCCGAGACGCGTCCCGAAGGCTTCGTTGCCGTGGTGCGGTCCGCACGTCGCGACGCGCTCGCCTCCCACAATGGACATCAGGGCAAACCCGGAGGCTGCCCTGACGTGGGGCGGGGGATAGACGCATCGGCGTGACAAGGCAAGCGATTCCTGAGACCATCCGCGCGAGGCCGCCGGGCCGACCCGGCCGGCGGGACCCCGGCAACCCGATGGAGATGACATGAAGTATTCCGTCACGATCGACGTGCCCGACCTGGTCGCCGGGATCGCCTTCTACACCAAGGTTCTGTCTCTGCGCGAAGTCGCGCGCCCGGTGCCGGTCTATGCCGTGCTCAAGGGTGACGGCGAACAGATGCTCGGCCTCATGGAAAAACCCGAAGGCACCGCCCCGGCGCCCGGCAGCGACGATCGCCGCCGCTATGGCCGCCACTGGACCCCCGTGCATCTGGACATCCAGGTGGACGACTTCGAGGAAACGCTCGTCCGGCTGGTGGACCTTGGCGGCACGCTCGAGCAACGCTTCGACATGGAGGAGCGTCCGCCAACAGCCTTCTGTTCGGACCCCTTCGGAAACGGCTTCTGCCTGATGAAGACCCGCTGAGAAAGACACGACGACATGGCTGATATGATCACGGAAGCCGACGACTATTTCACCAAGGGATGCGGGCGCTGCGACCGTTTCGATACGCCCGACTGCTCGGCGCGGCTCTGGGACGAGGGGCAAGCGCGGCTGCGCGAGATCTGCCTCGGGATGGGACTTTCGGAGCATGTGAAATGGGGGCACCCCTGTTACATGCACGCGGGTCGCAACATCGCGATCATGGGTGCGTTTCGCGGCGATTTCCGCTTCACCTTCATGAACGGCAGCCTGCTCGATGATCCCGAAGGCATCCTGAAGCCCGCCGGCCCCAACAGCAGGGTGTCGAATGTGCTCTATTTCACCGACAACGAGGGCCCAGCCCGTCTGGAGCCGATCATCAAGGACTATCTCGCGACGCTCATGGACCACGCCGAGCGCGGAACCAAGCCGCCGAAGGTCGAAACCGAGGTCGAGATGCCCGACGAGTTGACCCAGGCGCTGGACGAGGACCCGGAACTGGCCGAGGCCTTCTTTGCCCTGACGCCGGGGCGGCAGAAGAGCTATGCCTTCAACCTGAACCAGGCGAAGAAACCCGAAACGCGTTACGCGCGGATCGAGAAATTCCGGCCGCATATCCTGGCCGGCAAGGGTGCGATGGAGCGTTAAGGCACAAAAAAACGCCGGGAGACCCGGCGTTTTCAACGTTCCTGCGTGTCGGGCGATCAGCCCTGTTTCGACACCTGCGTGTATTCGAGTTCCACAGGCGTCGCGCGGCCGAAGATCGAGACGGACACCTTGAGGCGCTGGTTGCCTTCGTCCACGCCTTCGACCATCCCGTCGAAGCCCTCGAAGGGACCGTCGGTGACCGCGACCTTTTCGCCGATCTCGAAGCTGATGAGCGTGCGCGGCGCTTCCACGCCTTCTTCGACGCGGCCGAGGATCGCTTCGACTTCGGCATCGCGCATCGGCATCGGGCGGCCCTGCGGCCCGAGGAAGCCGGTCACGCGGTTGATGCCGTTCACGAGGTGGTAGCCTTCGTCGGACATTTCCATGTGGACGAGCACGTAGCCCGGCATGAAGCGGCGCTCGGTCGAAACCTTCTTGCCCTTGCGGATCTCGATGACCTCTTCGGTCGGGACGAGGACTTCGTCGATCTGGTCCTCGAGGCCCGCTTCTTCCACGGCGGTCCTGATCTGTTCGGCGATCTTCTTCTCGAAGTTCGAGAGAACGCTCACCGAGTACCACCGTTTCGCCATCGTTTTTGTCCTTGCTTTCTGGCGGTCGAAGCCGCCGCCGTCTGTTTCCAGGTCCCGGATAAAAATCGGGCGCGCAACTCGAATCATTGCGCGCCTTCTGGGGATCGGCTGTCGTTTACAGCGCCCCGGGGGGATTTTCAACCCTTGCAGACGGGTGGGATGACCGGCGGCGGTCTTAGCCGAAGAAGGTCAGGACCCCGGCGAGACCCGAGCGGATCGCCCAGTCGACCAAGGAGAAAAAGATCGCCAGCAAACCGGCCATGGCGACGACCATGCCGGTGGTCAGAAGCACTTCGCGGCGGGTCGGCCACACGACCTTGGAGACCTCCGAGCGGACCTGCTGGATGAACTGGAGGGGATTGGTGGTTTTCGTGGCCATATGCGCAACCTTCGTCTCGATCAGTGCGCGAGATACGCGATGCGGTCCGGGTTTTCAACCCTGTCCCGCATCGCCGTCGTGTGAGACGACAGGACAGCCGAGGCGCTTCCCCTCGTCGCGCAACCGGTTAAAGGGGTCGACCTTCATGCGTTCGGCGAGGGACAGACACGCGCAACGTGCTTGGCCGCGCTTAAGGAACCGTTCGTCTGGAAAGTGGTCTTGGCAGGGGCAGCAGGGTTCGAACCCGCGACCTACGGTTTTGGAGACCGTCGCTCTACCAGCTGAGCTATACCCCTGTGACCGGGCTGGGGTTTAGTCCAAGCGCGACGGGCAATCAAGCGGGAAAGCGCAGATCCTTTCCGGTTTTCGGTCGGGCTTATGGGCCGCACCGGCGACCGGCGCTTCCCCGCTGGTCGCGAGCATGGTAACGCCGGTCCATGGCGCCGCGCGATTTCTCCATCTTCGACGAAAGCCCGTGGTTCCGGGCTGGACCGGGCAAGCTCGGACCCGCGTCCCGCGTGCCCACGATGGTCAGCCACGAAACCGAGTTGCTCCTGCACTGGCTCGGGGCGGAGTGGCTGACCGGTCACGGTGCCGTCGTGGACCTCGGGGCCTTTGCGGGGGGGTGCACGGCGCGGGTCGCCGAGGGGCTGGCGCAAGCTGGGCGGCAACCGGCGCTTCATGCCTTCGACCGGTTCACCGCGACCGAGCATCACAAACGCGACATGCTCTATCCCGCCGGGGCGCCCGCCTTCGACGGACCGCATATGGAAGAGGCGACAAGGGCGCTCCTCGCCCCTTGGGCGCAGACCCTCGCGCTTCACAAGGGCGAAATCGGGCGCGAGGACTGGGAAGGTGGGCCGATCGAGCTTCTCATCGTGGATGCCGCGAAATCGACCGAGGCGCTGGATGCGATTGCCGGGACGTTCTATCCCGACCTGCTCCCCGATGCGATCGTCGTTTTCATCGACGCCTTCCACTGGCGCCAGCCCTGGGTCCCGGTGCAGGTGCATCGCCTCGCCCCGCATGTGGTCCCCCTCGCCCATGTCACCGACCACACGCTCGTCACAAGGGTCACCTCCCCGCTCGGACCCGAGGCGATTGCGGCCGCCCATGTGGACGGGCTGTCGGACGCGGCACTTCTGGCCGGGATCGCCGAGGCGCATCCGCTGTTCGCAGCCTTCGGAGAGGAGCTGCGCATGCTGGAGATGGCCGAGGCCATCGAACGCGCGCCCGGTGTCCGGCTGTCGTGGAAGATGCTGCCGAAATAGGCGCTCGCCTCAAACGAAGGACGCCACCGAAAGCGCCATGACGACCAGCCCGCCGACCGCCACGAGCCATGCCAAGGATCGCGGCCCGGGAAGTCCGGTCAGGTAAAGTGGCAGGTAGGCGACCCGCGCCAGAACGAAGATCATCGCCCCCAGCGTTGCCCGGTCATCGGCACCCAACACCAGAGCCGCCAGGGCAAGCAGGACGAAGACGGGGAGGCTTTCCTGCCAATTGGCGAGCGCGCGGCGCGCACGCCCGGTCAAGACGCCCGGTTCCGGCAGGTCGTCGCGCCCGCCCAGATGCTTGAGCGCGCCCTCGCGGGGCAGGAAAAGCGCCGCCGGCGTCAGGACATAGGCGGCGTGCAGCGCGACGGCGGCGATGATCCAAAGCACCATGAGTGTCAGTTCCTTTCTACTGTCTCGTCCTGCCGCGGCTGCGCAGCCGATGCGGGAGCGTGATCCAGCGCAGGCGCCACAGAAAGAACACCAGCACCGCGACGAGCGCCCCCAGCCAGAGGCAGAGCACCGCGAAGGCCCAGGGATCATCCACCCCCGGCATGCCGCCCACGTTGACCCCGAAAAGCCCGGTCAGAAAACCCAGCGGCAGGAAGATCACCGACACCACGCTCATCACGAACATGTTTCGGTTCAACCGGTCGGACAACTGGCCCGACAGCTCTTCGCGCAGAACCATGGCCTGATCGCGCAGCTCGTCGAGGTCTTCGACGATCCGCGTCATCTTCTGCGCTTCTTCCTCGATCTCGCGCCGCGCCTCGTCGTCGATCACAGGCGAGTCCACATCCGAAATCAACTTGAGCACATCACGCTGCGGCCCGAGAAAACGGCGCGCGGCGATGACCTGAAGCCTGAGGTCCACGACCTCGGCGCGCAGGTGCTCGCCTTTTTCGCCGATAATATGGGTTTCCAGATCCTCGGCATGGGTATCGAGATCGGCCTGGAAGTTCCCGATCTTCTCGGTCAGGTCCTCGATGATCCGGGCGAGGAACTGGCCCGAGGTCTCGGGCCCGGTGCCGCCCGAAAGCGCCGCATCCATCCGTTCGATCGCACGCACGCGGCGGAGCGCCACGGTGACGATTCGATGCGGGTCGATCCACATGCGCAGGCTGACCATGTCCTCGGGATCGGCACCCTCGTTCATGTTGATCGCCCTGAGGAAGATCATCATCCCCTTGCCCATCTTCATGACCCGCGGCCGCGTCGCTTTGTCGACCAGCGCTTCGACGGCCTGCGGATCAAGGTAAGTCAGATGCTCAGCGATCCAGCGTTCGGTATCGGCGTGGTTGCCGTCCAGATGCACCCAGCCCAGCGTCTCCGCCTCCAACACCCCGCGCAACTCCGCCTCGTCCGGAACGTGCCCCCGGTTCGGGCCGTCGAGGACATGGGCGTAGAGGATATGGCTATCGGCGGCTGGTGTCATGCGCGGAGGATGGAGGGGTGCGGAGGGAAAGGGAAGAGTGCCGCACAAAAGAAAAGGGCCGCCCGAAGGCAGCCCTTTTCAAACCCGTATCGCTAGGATTAAGCGAGAATTTTCGAGACGACGCCCGAGCCGACGGTGCGGCCGCCTTCGCGGATGGCGAAGCGCAGGCCCTCTTCCATGGCGATCGGGGCGATCAGCTCGACGGTGAACTTCAGGTTGTCGCCCGGCATCACCATCTCGGTGCCCGAGGGAAGCTCGACCGTGCCGGTCACGTCCGTCGTGCGGAAGTAGAACTGCGGGCGGTAGTTCGCGAAGAACGGCGTGTGACGGCCACCTTCTTCTTTCGTCAGGATGTAGACTTCCGACTCGAACTTGGTGTGCGGCTTCACGGAGCCGGGCTTGCAGAGCACCTGGCCACGCTCGACCTTGTCGCGGTCGATGCCGCGCAGCAGCGCGCCGATGTTGTCGCCGGCTTCCCCACGGTCGAGGAGCTTGCGGAACATCTCGACGCCCGTGCAGGTCGTCTTCTGCGTGTCCTTGATGCCGACGATTTCAAGCTCGTCGCCCACGTTGATCACGCCACGCTCCACACGGCCGGTCACAACCGTGCCGCGGCCCGAGATCGAGAACACGTCTTCGATCGGCATCAGGAAGGGCTGGTCGACAGCGCGCGCGGGCGTCGGGATGAACTCGTCGACGGCGGCCATCAGTTCGCGGATCTTGTTCTCGCCGATCTCGGGATCACGGCCTTCCATCGCGGCCAGAGCCGAGCCCGCGATGATCGGAATGTCGTCGCCGGGGAAGTCGTAGGCCGACAGAAGCTCGCGGATTTCCATCTCGACGAGTTCGAGAAGTTCCGGATCGTCCACCTGGTCGACCTTGTTCATGAAGACGACGAGCGCGGGCACGCCGACCTGACGGGCGAGCAGGATGTGCTCGCGGGTCTGCGGCATCGGGCCGTCGGCGGCGTTCACCACGAGGATGCCGCCGTCCATCTGCGCCGCACCGGTGATCATGTTCTTCACGTAGTCGGCGTGGCCGGGGCAGTCGACGTGCGCATAGTGACGCGCGTCCGTCTCGTATTCCACGTGCGCCGTCGAGATCGTGATCCCGCGGGCTTTCTCTTCCGGCGCGCCGTCGATCTGGTCGTAGGCCTTGAAGTCACCGAAATACTTGGTGATCGCCGCGGTCAGAGTGGTCTTGCCGTGGTCAACGTGGCCGATCGTGCCCACGTTCACGTGCGGTTTGGAGCGTTCAAACTTTGCCTTTGCCATTGGCCAGTTGCCTCATCTTAAGAGCGGTTCAACAGAACCCGTTAAAGTCTACCGCGCGCTCGTTAGCCGGGGACGCGCGGAAAAGCAAGCGCTGGAAGGGTTTCGGTTGCGCGAAGCGCCGCGCGGGCCGGGTCGCCGAGAGGCGCAGGAACCGAACCCGGTCTTTCATCTTTCCCCAAGTACTCGAATACCGCCCGAGCCACCGGAACCGCCCCGCCCGCATCCGGGTGCGCCATCGTCAGGTGTCGGGGGTGCGGGGGCGGAGCCCCCCCGCAAGGCCTCAGGACGAGCTTTCGACCACCATGCCTTCGGTCGTCGTGGTCTCCACCGTCGCCCCCGGAGGCGTATCGGCCTTGACCCCGGTAGAGGTGCCGCCGACCTCGGTGCCGCCTTCAAGCTCGCCGTCCTTCACCCGCGCGAACTGCGGCGGGATCGTTCCGGCGGTCGGTGCAGGCCGACCGGCCGAGGTCGTCGCCGGGTCCATGAGAGACGCGTCGCCGAACCAGTCGGGGTTCTCGAGCATCCACTGATGCACCCGCTTGGCCAAGGCCCGGGCGAGCGACAGCATCTGTTCGTCCGCGGTCTTGGTCAGGCCGGTCCCGATAAGCTGCTCGATCGACAGCTCTTCGGACACGGTGAAGATCTCGGGGTCCTCGTTGATCTTGGTGCCCTTCTCGTCGTCCCAGACCGTGACCGAGGCCACGAGGACGGACTTCGGCGTGAAGACCAGCGGGATGCCGACCATGGCCAGCGCATAGCCGTCGACCTTGGTCGCGATGTGGAAATACTTGTCGCCGTCATAGCGCCCGAAGCGTTCGGTCATGGCGAAGTTGATCGCCTCTTCCCAGGCCTCGTCGGTCGCTTCGCGCGAGAAGGGGCCGATCTGTGGCTCTTCCACGACGGTCACCGCATGGCCCAGCAGAAAACGGCCCATCGGCTCGGGCACGTCCCCGAGATCGTCGGTCGTCGCACAGGCGGTCAGGGCGAGGCCGGCGGCGGCGAGGGCGGCGAAACGGGTGAAACGGGGCATGGTGTCTCCTCTCAGGTCCCCTTGGCCTTACCCTTTGGGGGGCATGGGGGCAATGCACGGCCTTGTGGGCGCGCAAAATCAACGGCAGTCTTTTGCCTATGGTGTCGCAGAAGCCCCACAATGTCACGGCGCGGGAGCGCCTGCCGGTCGCGGTGCCTATCGCGTCCAAGCCCAGGGGATTCGTCAAGGGCGTGATGGCGATGCAGCGCAACGCGCTCTTCGTGCTGCCCCGGATCGCCTTCACCCAGCCCATCGTCTCGGGCAAGGTCGTGCGGCGCTTTCACATGGTCATGGACCCCGAGAGCCTGAAGCGCGTGCTGAAGGACAAGGCCGCCGACTACCCGAAGTCCGAGGAAAGCCAGGCGATGCTCCGGCCCGCGCTAGGGAACGGGCTCTTCCTTGCCGAAGGGGCGCACTGGCGCTGGCAGCGGCGGGCGGCCATGCCGGTCTTCGCGCCCCGCAACCTGACAGCACTGACCCCGGTCATGACCGAAGCGGCCGAAGCGGCGGCCGGTCGGCTGGTGGGGCGGCGGGGCCCGGTAGACCTCTATCAGGAGATGCTGCGCACCGCCTTCGAGGTGATCGCGGCCGTGTCGATGTCGGCGGACACCGCGATTCCCCGCGACATCGCGCATCGCGCCATAGACCGTTACCTCGCCACGGCGGGACGCGCCTCGGTGCTCGACATCCTTCAGGTGCCCAACGTCGTGCCCCGGCCCACCCGGATTCTGGGCGCCGCGTTGGTCGCGGACCTGAAACGCGCCGCCGACCGTGCGATCGAGGCGCGGCGGGCTGCTGTTCGAGAAGAACCAAAGCCATTGCTCGACCTGCTCATCGAGGCCTCGGACCCTGAAACGGGGCGTGAAATGACGAACGAGGAACTGCGCGACAACCTCCTGAGCTTTCTCGTCGCGGGGCACGAGACCACGGCACTGGCGCTGTCGTGGTCGCTCTATCTCTGTGCCTTCGACGAAAGCGTGCAGGACCGGGCAAGGGAGGAAGCCCGCGCCGTGCTCGGGACCCGGGCGGCCGAGGCCGAGGACGTGCCGAAACTGGGCTATGTCCGCCAGATCATCGAAGAAGCGATGCGGCTCTATCCACCTGCCGCCATGGTCTCGCGCACAGCGACCGCGCCCGACATGCTTCGGGACCGCGAGATCAGGGCCGGCGATCTTGTGCTGCTCCCGTTCTACGCGCTCCATCGCAACACCTGCGTCTGGGACCGGCCCGATGCCTTCGATCCCGACCGTTTCGCAGGCGACGTGGACCGCTATGCCTATCTGCCCTTCGGAGCGGGCCCGCGCGTCTGCCTTGGCATGGGTTTCGCCATGCAGGAAGCGGTGATCGTGCTCGCCACCCTCCTCGCCCGTTACCGGTTCCGGGCCGTTCCGGGCAAGGAGCCGGACCCGGTCATGATCCTGTCGCTGCGACCAGACGGCGGCGTCTGGCTCGAGGTCGAGCCGCTCTAGCGCTCCTGTCCGTGATCATGGGCGCAAAGGTCATGATCGCCGAAAGCATGCAGCACGGAACAATCATGGCTGTCCTGCCCGTCGCAGGTGGCGACGATGCGCTGAAGTTCTGCCTCCAGCCGCCGGAGCCGGTTCATCCGCGCACGAATGGCCGCAAGGTGGGTATGGGCAATGGCATGGGTGGCGGCGTGGTCGTCAGGGTCGAGCGACAGCAGCGCGCGAATGTCGTCGAGCGGCAGGCCAAGGTCGCGGGCATGGCGGATGAACGCCAGCCGGTCGAGCCCGGCGGGGGAATAGCGGCGCTGGTTGCCTTCGGTCCGCTCGTCGGCCGCGATCAGGCCGATTTGTTCGTAATAGCGGATCGTCGGCACCTTGACCCCGGTGCGCCGCGACAGATCGCCAATGGAGAACATGGAAAAATACCTCTTGAACCTCTAGTCACTAGAGGAATTACATAGGGTGGGCAAAAGGAGAAGACCATGCCCGATCATACCCACGCTCATGCCCACGACCACCATGCAAAACACGGCCATGGGCATCATCACATGGACCCTGATGCCGGCGACCGCGCGGTGGCCGCAGCGGTGGGGGTCAACGTGCTGCTCACCGTGGCTGAGATCGTGGGCGGCATCCTCTCCGGCTCGGTCGCGCTCATCGCAGATGCGGTTCACAACCTGTCAGATGCGGCGAGCCTCGCCATCGCGTGGTTCGCGCGGCGGATCGGGCGATGGCCGACCGATGCGGCAATGACCTTCGGCTACAAGCGCGCCGAACTGGTCGCCGCGCTGATCAACCTGACCACTCTCGTCGTGATCGGTCTCTACCTCATTTACGAAGCGGTCGACCGCCTCCTGAATCCGACCGAGATCGCCGGCTGGCTCATGATCATCGTGTCGGTCTTCGCGCTTGTCGTTGATCTGGTCACGGCGCTCCTCACCTATCGGCTGTCGAAGGAAAGCGTGAACATTCGCGCGGCTTTCCTGCACAATGTGGCCGATGCGCTTGGGTCGATCGCGGTGATCGTCACGGGGGTGCTCATCCTCAACTTCGGCTGGCTCTGGGCCGACCCGGTGGCGACCTTCCTGATTGCCGGATACATCCTTTGGATGGCGTTCGGGGAAATGCGCGGCGTGATCCGGATGCTGATGCTCGGCACCCCGCCCGGAATCGACCCGGAGGCCGTGATCGCGGCGATGGAGGCGGAGCGCGGCGTCACCGGCGTCCACCATTTCCATGTCTGGCAGATCACGGAAAACGTCACCTCGGTCGAGGCGCATCTGGTGACGGAGGCCGGGGACCTTGCTGGCGTCGCCGCCGTGAAGTCGCGGGTCCGCGACATGCTCGGAAAACAGTTCGGCATCGGGCATGTGACGCTGGACACCGAAACTACCGGCGATACCTGCTCGACGCCCGCCCGGATCGGAAGCTAGCGCGGCATCTGCCGCCCGTAGTGCTCGTAATAGGCGGCGAGCGTCTTGTCGCGCTCGTCGCGAAACGTCTCGCCCAAGCGAACCGCATCCATCCGGTCGACGCGGAAGTTCCGGAACGCGTCCCGCCTCTCGCACCAGGCCGTCAGGGTCCAGGTCCGGCCCCAGAAAAACAGGCCCAAGGGCCGGACAAGCCGCACGCTCGCCTGTCCCTTTTCGTCGACATAGTCGAAATGCACCCGGGTTCGCCGGTCGGCGGCGCCTTCGAGCAGGTCGAGCCTGGCGCGGTCCACCGGGTCCGTCCCGGTGAAGTCGACCGAGTGAATGCGGACGTTGTCGATCCGGCTGCGCAGGGCGTCAGGCAGCACCGCCTCGATCTTGGACAGGGCCTCATCCGCCGCCCGCGCCATGTCGAGCCCGCCCCATGTTCGCGCCATCCGCGCCCCCGCCACGAGCGCCACGATTTCTTCGCGGGTGAACATGAGCGGCGGCAGGTCGTAACCCGCGCGCATCACGTAGCCCACGCCCGCCTCGCCTTCGATGGGCACGCCGGAGCCGATGAGGTCGGCCACGTCGCGGTAGATCGTCCGTTCGCTGACCTCCAGTTTTTCGGCAAGGTCACGGGCCCGGGTGAGCCGACCGCCGCGCAGATACTGAACGATCTGGAAGAGGCGGTCGGCGCGTCGCATCAGGCTGCGGCGGGCTGGAAGAGCCCGATCTGGTTCCCGTCGATATCGAGCGCCATGAGGAAGCGGCCCGCCGGGATTTCCACCACCTCGCCGATCACGTCACCGCCCTCGGCACGGACCCGGTCGCCCGCCTGTTCTGCGGTGCCGGTGACGGCGAAATGAATGATGTTGCCGCGCTTGCCGGCGTCGTCGCTCTGGAACAGGTTCGCGCCGACGCCGTCGCCCATGCCGTTCAGCACGGCGAAAGGGGCGCTGCTGTCAATTTCGGTCTTGTAGCCGAAAACGGAATCATAGAAGCGGATCGAGGCGTCGAGGTCTTTTGCGGGGATTTCCGCCCAGACGACAATGGGTTGGCTGGTCATGTCTCATCTCCTTGGTTGGTTGATGAGACCTTCATACCACCCCCCAACTGACAGCATTCTGTCAGGAGCTTTCGACCATGTCGATCCAGCCGAGCCCATGGCGGGTGTCGCCATCGGGGTGGTACTCGCCCGACACCCAGCCCTTGTAACTCTCCGCGTCGAGACGGGCGAAGTAGGCGGGATAGTCGATGTCGCCCTTCGTGGGTTCATGCCGGCCCGGAACGCCGCCCACCTGAATGTGCACGGCGCGCTTGCCGTGCTTGTCCCAGACCGCCATGCCGTCCCCGGTAATCATCTGGGCGTGATACATGTCGAACTGGAGACCCAGGTTCTTCGCGCCCACCTCGTCCAGGATGTCGGCAGCCTGATCGAAGTCGTTGAGGAAGTAGCCGGGCATGTCCACCGCGTTCAGCGGTTCGATGGTGAGGCTTTGTTTCGGCGCTTCTTTCGCGGCCCAGCGCAGGTTCTCGACATAGGTCTGCCGCGCGACGAGGCCCTGCGCCTTGCCGGCCATGATGTGAAGATGGGTCGCGCCCAGCGCCTCGGCATAGCGCAGCGCACGTTTGAAATCATGGCGGAACCGCTCGGTGAGCCCCGGCACTGCGGCAAAGCCGCGCTCGCCCCCGGCCCAGTTGGGCGGCGGGCAGTTGATGAGCACCATCTTGAGGCCTGCCATGGACAGCCGCCGGGTCATGTCGCCCACCGGATCGTCATAGGGAAACAGCACTTCGACCCCCTTGAAGCCGAAATCAGAGGCGGCCTGAAACCGGTCGAGGAAGGGAAGCTCGCGGAAAAGGAGCGTGAGATTGGCGGCAAAGCGGGGCATCGGTTCTCCTGTCTCGGGCGAAATGAGTAGCGAGACACTGGCATGCGCGCAAAGAAAAACCGGGCACGCAGCGCGCGCCCGGTTCGGGGTTCAGTCAGGACCGGCCTCAGCGCGGGTAGATGTTGATCTCGACCCGGCGGTTCTGGGCCCGGCCTTCGAGCGTGGCGTTCGAGGCGATGGGCTGGTTTTCCCCCTGCCCCACAGCCTGAAGACGGGCCGATCCAACGCCGTTCGCAGAGAGCACCGAGAGAACAGAATTGGCCCGCTGCTGCGACAGTTGCAGGTTATAGGCGTCCGAACCGGTGGAATCGGTATGGCCGACGACCTGCACGGTACTTTCGGGGTATTTGCGCAGGTGCTGGGCAAGCACCTCGAGCTGGCCGTAAAGGCCCGGGCTCACCGTCGCGCTGTCGGTCGCGAAGAGGATCGACTCGGGCATGATGACCTTGAGGTAGTTGCCCGTGTTGATGACCTGGATGCGCGAATCGCCGAAGTCGTTGCGCAACTCGCCCGCCTGTTTGTCGAGCTGGTTGCCGATCAACCCGCCGACGATGGCACCACCGACGGCCCCGGCCGCAGCGGTGGCCACCCGGTTGCCGGGGATCGCCGCGCCAAGCGCACCGCCCACGGCGGCCCCGGCGGCGAGGCCCACGCCTTCGCGCTGGCCCACAGTCTCGCAGGCGGAGAGCAAGAGAAGGCCCGCGAGCGGCAGGACGAACAGGGGTTTCAAGGTCAGGGTCATGGTCTTCATCCTTGGAATGCAGAATTTCGCGGCACAATAGGACTTTTTGCAGGCTGGGTAAGAGCCCGCAGCGCGCGGAGGCCCCGGCTTGGCGGCAATTCGCCGAACCTTGGGCGGGAAACCGATTGGCGCGGGATAACAGGGTGATAGGCTTCCCGACAACGAGCGGAGGGCGGCCATGACCAAGGCGTTGCTGGTGATCGACATGCAGGTGAGCCTGATCGAGGACGAAACCCCCGAACCGGAGCGGATCATGTCGGCGGTCTACGGGTTGGTGGACCGGGCGAGGGCGGCGGGTGTGCCGGTGGTCTGGGTCACGGATCGCGGCGTGTCGCCGGACCCTTCCATGCACGCCGCCTTCAGAGTCAAACCCGGTGAGGCGCAGATCTGGAAGACCGAGAACAGCGCTTTCGAGGGGACGACGCTGGCCGGCGAGCTTGGAGGGCGCGGGGTGGACGAGGTCGTGGTCTGCGGAATGCAGTCGGACTTCTGCGTCACCGCCACGGTCCTTGCCGCGCCGAAATACGGCTTTCCGGTCACACTGGTCTCGGATGCCCACATGACCCACGGGTTCGACGGGCGCGACTGGCAAGGGGTCGTCGACTTCGTCAACGCGGACGTGGCGACGCGCAAGGACGTCCGTGTCATGTCCGCGTCCGAAGTCGCGTTCTAAAACGTCAGGACCCGAGTTTCTTGTGCACCTCGTCGAGGTCGATGTCCCCGACGGGCATCTTGTTGGCCGGATTGAAGAAATCGTATTTGAACAGGTCGAAGTCGCGACGATAGATTTCCCACATCAGGTGCATCGACAGGTCGTCGAAATAATCCTCGACCGGATGCGCCCGTTCCGGCCCGTGCCCCGCGCTTTCGTTGAAGCGGGGGATCTTCTTCAGGTCCACCTTCTTCTTCGTCTTCACGTTGTCGAGCACCTTCTTCATTCCCGGATTGAAGTTCTCGGTCCAGAAGATGTGGTCGTAGGTGCCCCCGTTGGTGATGAAGGTCGAAACATGGCCCGACATGGCCGACCAGTGGATGTCGGGGTCCATGGGGCGGCGATGCTTGATGGTGTCGCGCGCGAACAGGAGGAAACGCCGGAAGCTCTTGATCTGGTCGAACTCGAAGCCGGTCTCGGGGTCGCCCACTTCGATCCCGTATTTCTGGATCAGAAGCGGCACGAGGTTGCCCCGGTAGCGATTTCCGTTGCGTTGGATGCCACAGATCTTGTCGAAGAAGGACGACAGGATACGCGTGTAGGGGTTGCGCACACAGGTAAAGGCATAGCTCTTGTGCGCCTTCACGTTGCGTTCGATCTTCTGCTGATTGTCTTCTTGCGCCCATTTCACGATGCCTTCGTTCGCGTCGTGAATGTCGCCGTCATAGAATTGACCATGATCCGAATAATACATGATCTGACCGATGGTGGAGCAGGCGCATTTCGGGACAACCCGATACACCATGCTTTCCGTTTCGGTCATCCAGGTGCCGGGGAACCCCATGCTGCCGTCCGCCTCTGATGTGGCCGCCTCGCACGGGCCGCGCTTGTTTAAGGGAAAAAAGCAAACAAACCCTGTAATTTCAATGCTTCGTTACGCTAAGTCTGTCAACAGTGCCCGCAGCATATCGGAACCGTCCCGTTAATGGCAAAAATCGCCTTCATTCTCCTGTGCCACAAGGACCCGAAAGCCATCATAGATCAGGCGACGCGCCTGACCGCGGCGGGGGACTACATCTCGATCCACTTCGATGCACGCTCGGCGCGGTCCGATTACGACATGATCCGGGCCGCGCTGGCCGACAATCCGAGCGTCACCTTCGCCAGCACCCGGGAGAAATGCGGCTGGGGGGAATGGTCGCTTGTCGCGGGCACGCTCCACGCGGTCGAGGCTGCGGTGGAAGCGTTTCCCCGCGCGACGCATTTCTACATGGTCTCGGGCGATTGCATGGCGATCAAGTCGGCCGAATATGCGCATGATTTTCTCGACACAGACGATGTCGACTATATCGAGAGCTTCGACTTTTTCGACAGCGACTGGATCAAGACCGGGATCAAGGAAGAACGCCTGGTCTACCGCCACTGGTTCAACGAACGCACCCAGAAGCGCCGGTTCTATGCCTCGATGCGGGCGCAGCAGGTGTTGGGGCTGAAACGCGATGTGCCCAAGGACATTCAGGTGCAGATCGGGAGCCAGTGGTGGTGCCTGCGTCGGCGCACGATCGAGTGGATCCTCGACTTCACGAAACGGCGCCGGGACGTGATGCGGTTTTTCTCGACGACCTGGATCCCGGACGAGACCTTTTTCCAGACCCTCGTGCGCCACCTCGTGCCCGCAGACCAGATCGTGACGCGCACGCTCACCTTCCTCATGTTCACCGACTACGGCATGCCGGTGACCTTCTACAACGACCACTACGATCTGCTTCTGTCACAGGACTACATCTTCGCGCGCAAGATCAGCCCGGACGCCCATGAACTGAAACGACGGCTCGGGGCGCTCTATGCGGCGGATGGGGTCGATTTCAAAATCTCGAACGAAGGCCGTAGTCTTTTCGCCTTTCTCACCGGGCGGGGCCGGATCGGACAACGCTTCGGCGAACGCTTCTGGGAAAGCGAGACGACGCTGGGGCGCGACCGCGAGTTGCTCATCGTCGTTTCCAAGAAATGGCATATCGGCAAGCGGCTGCTTCAGCGTCTGCGCGAGACGACGAACATTCCCGCCATCGACTATCTCTTCGACGAAGAGGGAACGCCCCTGCCCGACCTTGGCGGCATTCAGGCGAGCCTCGAGAAGCGCACGCGTCACCGACGCGCGCTCATGCGGATGCTCTTCGACTATTATCAGACCGACCGTCTGGCGATCGGGCTCGATCCTGCGGCGCTCGAACTGATGAAAGACTTCCACGCCGACCGCTCCAAGACCCGGCTTCTCGAGATCGAGACCGAGTTCACCGACGACTGGATCCTCGGCCATGCGATGCGCGTGGGGCTTGCCGGCGAGCGCACGCCGCAGGAAGCCATCGACCGACTGATCCCGACGATCCGTCAGGATTTCTACTACGAAAGCGACCGCATCCGGGACGCGAGCTTCGACGAGATGTACATCATGCGCGAAAACGCGAGCGTCGAGGAAAATGCCGAAGCCCTTGCCAAGTTCCTGTCGATCCCGGAAGAAAGGGCGCTAGAAATTGCCGGGACCAAGGACTTCTTCGGCGACTGAACCCGGGAAAGAGAACATGGCCTATCAATACGACACCCAGAACATCTTCGCGAAGATCTTGCGCGGCGAGATTCCGAACAAGACGGTGATCGAGACCGAGCACACGCTCGCCTTCGAGGACATCGCCCCGCAGGCCCCCGTGCATGTCCTCGTGATCCCCAAGGGCCCCTACCAGACCTGGGACCATTTCGCCGCCGAGGCGAGCGAAGCCGAGATCGTCGACTACACGCGCACCATTCAAGCGGTCGTAAACCAGTTCGATCTGGCGCCGGGCGACGACCGTGAGGGGTATCGGCTGATCGTGAACGCCGGCGAAGCCGGCATTCAGGAAGTGCCGCATCTGCATACCCATATCCTGTCAGGCCGGGTTCTCGGCCGGATGCTCCGGGACTGATACGCGCGGGTCCGACCCGCTTGATCCCGAAAGGCCCCCGGTGCTATCGGGGAACAAAACCAGACGAGGCCGCTCATGACGACGCAAGTTCCCGAAACCAAGGTTGTGGACACGAAGAAGGTCGCCTGTGACGGCGGCGGTCCGGCCACCGGCCATCCGCGAGTCTGGCTGACCATTCCCGAGGACACGGGTTTCGTCGAGTGTGGCTATTGCGACGCGCGCTACGTCCACAAGGACTTCGCCGGGGAGCAACCGGGCAAGGCGTGACGATGCGCTGGCTCCGGGCCCTCTGGGTGCTGCCGGGGCTCTTCGCGCTCTATGCGTTTCTTGCGACGGTGCTCGCCGTCACACCGGGGCGCGTGGTGCAGGTGGACGGGACCGGATCGGTCGAGATCCGCTTGGTCCGCAGCCCGATCCACTATGATTTCCTCCTTCCGCTGAACGACACGACCCGGACCGCCTTCGGCTTCGTGACCGAAGACGGCGTGCCGCTCGATCATCCGGCGGCCACCTGGCTCCTCGTCGGATGGGGGGCGCGGGATTTCTACACTGTAACCGGCGACTACGGCGACGTGTCGCTGCGCGCGACCGTGAAGGGCGCTCTGGGAGATGCGTCGGTCCTGCGCTTCGACGCCTGGGGACCATTGCCGGACAGCTTCGAGACCCGCTCCCTCACCATGAGCGAGGGCCAGTTCGAAGCGCTGATCGCCGCCATTAGGGCCGATCTCCTGCGCCCCGACGCGCCCATCCCGGTGCCGACTGCGGGCCTGAGCGAGACCGACGCCTTCTATCAGGCGGTCGATCGGTTTCACCTGTTCCGCACCTGCAATACCTGGATTTCCCGCAAGCTGCGCATGGCAGGGATCCGGATGGGAGTCTGGACGCCGCTGCCTTGGTCGATCCGCCTGTCGTATTCGCTCTGGCAGGCCCCGGGCTGATTTGCGACAAAGACCCCTGACGCGACGCGAGCGAGGGAGATCACAATGGCATTCGGCAAGGGCTGTCACCTGCACCTGATCGACGGATCGGCCTATATCTTCCGCGCCTACCACGCGTTGCCGCCGCTCACACGGAAATCGGACGGGCTGCCTATCGGGGCGGTGAGCGGGTTTTGCAACATGATCCAGCGCTATGTGGAAGACAACGCCGGGCCCGATGCCCCCACCCATGTGGCGGTCGTCTTCGACAAGGGCTCGCACACCTTCCGTAACGACATGTATGACCTCTACAAGGCCAACCGGGACGAAATGCCCGAGGACCTGCGTCCGCAGATCCCCCTGACGCGCGAGGCGACCATCGCTTTCAACATCGCCTGCAAGGAGATCGAAGGCTGGGAAGCCGACGACATCATCGCGACCCTCGCCTGTCAGGCCCGCGACGCCGGCGGGCGGGTCACGATCTTGTCGTCGGACAAGGACCTGATGCAGCTGGTGGGTGACGGCGTCGAAATGCTCGACCCGATGAAGAACAAGCGCATCGACCGCGATGGCGTGATCGAGAAATTCGGCGTGGGCCCGGAACGTGTCGTCGACGTGCAGGCGCTCGCCGGGGACAGCGTGGACAACGTCCCCGGCGCGCCGGGGATAGGGATCAAGACGGCGGCGCTCTTGATCAACGAATTCGGGTCGCTCGAGGAGCTGCTAGACCGGGCAGGAGAGATAAAGCAGCCGAAACGGCGCGAGACCCTGATCGAGAAACGCGCGCAGATCGAGCTGTCGAAAAAGCTGGTCGCTTTGGACTGCGAGACGCCGCTTGATTTCACATTGGACGATCTGGAGGTCCGCGATCCGGAGCCTGATGTGCTCATGGCGTTTCTGGCCAAGATGGAGTTCCGCACGCTCACCAAGCGGATCGCCGAAAAGCTCGGGGTCGAAAACCCGGTGATCGAGGCGGTCGCGCTCGTGGCCGAGGACGTGACCGCGCCCGAGATGCCGGCCATGGACGTGGAGGCCTATGAATGGGTCCGCGACATGGACGCCCTGCACCGCTGGATCGCCACGATCCGCGATCAGGGCTTCGTCGCCGTCGATACCGAAACCACCTCGCTCGACGAAATGCAGGCCGATCTGGTGGGCATTTCCCTCTCTACGGCGCCGGGCGTCGCCTGCTATATCCCCGTGGGCCACAAGGAAGGTGCGGCGGCGGACCTTTTCGGCTCGGACAAGCTGGCGGAAGGACAACTGCCCCTAGAGGACGTGCTCTCCGCCTTGAGGGCAGTGCTGGAAGCCCCCGAAGTCCTCAAGGTCTTCCAGAACGCGAAATACGACGTGAAGATCTTCGAACGCTACCGGGTGACGGTCGCGCCCGTGGACGACACGATGCTCATGTCCTACGCGATGTTCTCGGGCCTCCACAACCACGGCATGGACGAGCTGTCCGAGCGCTATTTGGGCCACGCGCCGATCTCGATCAAGACGCTCCTCGGCACCGGGAAGAACGCGATCACCTTCGACCGGGTCAAGATCGAGGACGCGGTGCGCTATGCCGCCGAGGATGCGGATGTGACGCTGCGCCTTTGGCAGGTGCTCAAACCGCGGCTCCATCAGGAACGGGTGACGACGGTCTACGAGACGCTGGAACGCCCGCTCGTGCCAGTGCTCAAGCAGATGGAAATGCACGGCGTGCAGGTCGACCGCGAGACCCTGTCGCGCATGTCCAATGCCTTTGCCCAGAAGATGGCGGGGCTGGAGGCCGAGATCCACGAACTTGCGGGCGGGCCGTTCAACGTGGGTTCTCCCAAGCAACTCGGCGAGATCCTCTTCGACCGGATGGAACTCCCCGGCGGCAAGAAGGGCAAAACCGGGGCCTATGCCACGGGGGCGGATGTGCTCGAGGACCTCGCGACGGAGCACGAATTGCCCGGCCGGGTGCTCGACTGGCGGCAGCTGTCGAAGCTGAAGTCGACCTACACCGATGCGCTCCAGACCCATATCAACCCCGAGACGGGGCGGGTTCATACGAGCTATCTTCAGACCGGGGCGGCGACGGGGCGGCTCGCCTCGACCGACCCCAACCTTCAGAACATTCCCGTGCGCACCGAGGAAGGCCGTCGCATCCGCGAAGCCTTTGTCGCGCCCGAGGGCAAGGTTCTGCTGTCGCTCGACTATTCCCAGATCGAATTGCGGATATTGGCGCATGTGGCCGGGATCGAGAGCATGAAGCAGGCCTTCCGTGACGGCGAGGACATCCACGCCGCGACCGCGTCGGAGATGTTCGACGTGCCGCTCGACCAGATGACGCCCGAGGTGCGGCGGCAGGCCAAGGCGATCAACTTCGGTGTGATCTACGGGATCTCGGGCTTCGGGCTGGCCCGCAACCTGCGCATTCCGCGCGGAGATGCGCAGGGCTTCATCGACCGGTATTTCGAGAAGTATCCGGGGATCAAGGAATACATGGACGACACCGTGGCGTTCGCCAAGGAGCACGGCCATGTCGCGACGCTTTTCGGTCGCAAGATCCACACGCCCGAGATCAACGCGCGCGGGCCCCATGCGGGTTTTGCGAAACGGGCCGCGATCAACGCGCCGATCCAGGGGACGGCGGCGGACATCATCCGGCGCGCGATGATCCGGATGCCGGCGGCGATTTCGGGGCTTCCCGTGAAGATGCTGCTACAGGTCCACGACGAGTTGATCTTCGAGGTCGAGGCGGAGGCGGCAGAGGCGGCGATCCCGGTGATCCGTGACGTGATGGAGGGCGCGGCGGACCCGGCAGTGAAACTGAGCGTGCCGCTGGTGGTGGACGCCGGTCGCGGATCGAACTGGGCCGAGGCGCACTAGGCCGCGCGAGGACCATTCGCCAGGCTGAGCCGCGCATCGGTCGCCATGGAATGGGCCAGCGCGACGGTCCGGCAAAAGGTCGCGCTTTCGAGTCGATAGGCGACCTCCGCGCCGCGGCGGTGGCGCCGGATAAGCCCACAGCGCTCCATATCCCGCAGGTGGTGAATGAGCGAGGCATCGCAGAGACCGGATGCCATCTGCAGCGAGCGGTAGGTCGCGCCGACCTCGGGATCCTCGGTCAGCAGGCGAAAGATCGCCGCGCGGCGAGGATGCGCCAGGGCGCGGAAATTCATGGCAATGCGTTCGTCAATAGTCATGGGATGCCTTACGTCGTGTCGGGTTGGTGGAGCCTTCGTCAAGATCAGGGTAAGGACGCGCAATTACCCGGCAGTTAACGCCTTCCTTGACGGCGCAAGAATTTTTCCTTTCGCAGCAGTCCTCTAATGGCTCCGGGATTCTAAGATTCCAGAATTCTAGAATCCCGGAATCCTTCCCACACTAACAACGCATGCTCTTGGTCGAAGCTTACCCACCGTCGCACCCCAAGCACCCTCCGGATCCCCGAACGGGCCTCGAAAGCAACTCGCCGCAGCCATTGCCCCACCGACCGCACGTAAAAATTTGACCAAACGGAAAATATTGCAGAATCCACCCCTCCGTGCGACCTTTCCCGCAAGGATCCCGGAGAAACCCGTGCAACACGAAAAACACAAAGCCCCCGTGCAGACCGGCTCTGCGCAGCTTCCTGACGTGGTCGAACCGCGCAATCCCGGCATGGCGCTCGACATGGACTGGGTGAGGGCCGCGCAGGCCAACACCTCGGCCATCGAGCGGCGGGCGGGGACCATCGCCGCGCGCAGGTCGGTCAAGAAGGATCATCAGGCCGCCTGGCTTCTGAAGGCGATCACCATGATCGACCTGACCACCCTCGCCGGCGACGACACCGAGGAGCGTGTGCGCAGGCTCTGCGCCAAGGCGGCCCATCCGGTGCGCGCGGATCTGCTCGCCGCGCTGGGTATGCAAGGGATCACGACGGGCGCGGTCTGCGTCTATCACGACATGGTCGGGGCGGCGGTGCGCTACCTTGAAGGAACCAGTATCCCCGTCGCCGCCGTCTCCACCGGCTTCCCCGCGGGGCTGTCGCCTTTCCACCTCCGGGTGGCCGAGATCGGCGAAAGCGTCCGGGCCGGCGCCCGGGAGATCGACATTGTGATCTCGCGCCGCCATGTCCTCACGGGCGACTGGCAGGCGCTCTACGACGAGATGAAGACCTTCCGCGAAGCCTGCGGCGACGCCCATGTGAAAGCGATCCTCGCGACGGGCGAGCTTGGCACGCTGCGCAACGTCGCGCGGGCGAGCCTCGTCTGCATGATGGCGGGGGCGGATTTCATCAAGACGTCGACCGGCAAGGAAAGCGTCAACGCGACGCTCCCCGTGAGCCTCGTCATGATGCGGGCGATCCGGGAGTATCATGACCGCACCGGCATCAAGGTCGGCTACAAACCGGCGGGCGGGATTTCCAAGGCGAAGGACGCGCTCACCTATCTCGCGTTGGTGAAAGAGGAACTGGGCGACGACTGGCTCGACAATCACCTCTTCCGCTTCGGCGCCTCGTCGCTTCTGGGCGACATCGAACGGCAGCTCGAACACCATGTGACCGGCCACTACTCGGCGGGCTACCGCCACGCAATGTCCTGAGGGGACCGATATGACCATCAAGGAAATCTTCGAGACGATGGACTACGGACATGCGCCCGAAAGCGCGGGCGAGGCGATGGCCTGGCTCGACGCCCACGACCGCGCCTTCGGTCTTTTCATCGGCGGGGCGTGGACGAAGCCGGGGGAGACCTTCGCCAGCCGCAATCCGGCGACAGGCGAGGACCTCGCGCAGATCACGCAGGCGACCGAGGCCGACGTGGACGCCGCCGTGAGGGCCGCGCGCAAGGCGCAGGGACCCTGGGCCAGGACCTCGGGACACCAGAGGGCCAGGGTGCTCTACGCGTTGGCGCGACTCGTCCAGAAACACGCTCGGCTCTTCGCCGTGCTGGAAACGCTCGACAACGGCAAGCCGATCCGCGAAAGCCGCGACGCCGACATCCCTCTGGTCGCGCGGCATTTCTACTATCATGCCGGGATGGCGCAGCTCTCCGACACCGAGATGGCAGACCGCGAGCCGCTGGGCGTCGCGGGTCAGATCATCCCATGGAACTTCCCGCTCCTCATGCTCGCCTGGAAAATCGCCCCGGCCATCGCGATGGGCAATACGGTGGTCCTGAAACCCGCCGAATATACTTCGCTCACGGCGCTTCTCTTCGCCGAAATCTGCGAAGAGGCCGGCGTTCCTGCCGGTGTGGTTAACATTGTCACCGGTGACGGGCGCACGGGGGCGGCGATCACGGCGCATGAGGGCATCGACAAGATCGCCTTCACCGGCTCGACCGACGTGGGCCGCATCATCCGCAAGGCCACCGCCGGGTCCGGCAAGTCGCTCACGCTCGAGCTGGGCGGCAAGTCGCCCTACATCGTCTTCGACGACGCCGACCTCGACTCGGCGGTCGAGGGGCTGGTGGACGCGATCTGGTTCAACCAAGGGCAAGTCTGCTGCGCAGGATCGCGGCTACTGGTCCATGAACCCGTCGCCACGCGCTTCTATGCCAAGCTGAAGGCCCGGATGGACAAGCTCGTCGTCGGCGACCCAATGGACAAGAGTGTGGACGTCGGCGCGCTGGTCGATCCGGTGCAGTTGCAAACGGTCACGGACATGGTCCGGGAGGGCGGCCACGAAGGCAATGTCTATCAGCCCGTCTGTGACCTGCCCGCCGTGGGAAGCTGGTATCCGCCGACGCTCATCACCGGCATGTCACCGGCCGCGCGGCTCATGCAGGAGGAGATCTTCGGACCCGTTCTGGTCGCCACGACCTTCCGCACGCCGGGAGAGGCCGTCGAGATCGCGAACAACACGCGCTACGGGCTTGCCGCGACGCTCTGGACCGAGAACGTGAACCTTGCGCTCGACGTCGCACCCAAGCTGGTCGCGGGCGTGGTCTGGGTCAACGGCACCAATATGTTCGACGCCGCGGCGGGATTCGGCGGGGTGCGCGAGAGCGGCTTCGGGCGGGAGGGCGGCTGGGAGGGGCTTCTGGCCTACACCAAGCCCAAGACGAAGATGACGGCTCTGAAACCCGTGGCGAAGGTCCCCGCCCCGAAGGGCGTCAGGGTCGATGCGCTGGACCGGACCGCGAAACTCTACATCGGCGGCAAGCAGGCGCGGCCCGATGGCGGCTATTCGGAGCCGGTCTGGTCGAAATCCGGCACGCTTCTGGGCCATGCGGGCAAGGCGAACCGGAAAGATGTGCGCAATGCCGTGGAAGCGGCGACGGGCGCCTCCGGTTGGTCCAAGGCTACCGCGCATCTGAGGGCGCAGGTCCTTTACTACATCGGTGAGAACCTCTCCGCCCGGGCGGGGGAGTTCGCCGCGCGGATCGACGGGCTCACGGGTGGCAGAACCGGGGCGAAAGAGGTCGACGCCTCGATCGAGCGGATTTTCACCTATGCCGCCTGGTGCGACAAGTTCGACGGGGCGGCCAAACCCGTGCCGATGCGCGGCGTGGCGCTCGCCATGAACGAGCCCGTGGGCGTGATCGGGGCCTTCTGTCCGGACGAGTTGCCCCTCCTCGGTCTCGTGTCGCTCATGGCCCCGGCGATTGCGATGGGCAACCGGGTGGTGCTGGTGGCGTCGGAGCCCTATCCGCTGACGGCGACGGATTTCTACCAGGTGCTCGATACCTCGGATCTGCCGGGAGGTGTGGTGAATATCCTGACGGGCTCTCACGCGGAGCTTGCACCGACCTTGGCCGGGCATCTGGGGGTCGATGCGGTCTGGTCGGCTTCGGGCGCAGATATCTCGGCGCTGATCGAGGCGGAGAGTGCCGGGAACCTCAAGCGGACCTGGGTCAACCATGGCTTGACCCGCGACTGGATGGGCACCGACGGCGCGGGGAGGGAGTTCCTTGCGCAGGCGACCGAGGTGAAGACCGTCTGGGTTCCTTACGGGGAATAGGGATTTGCGCCGGGGCTTCGCCCCGTCATCCGTTGCAAGTCTTGCGCCGGGGCTTCGCCCCGTCACCTGCCTTAAGTATTGCGCCGGGGCTTCGCCCCGTCGCGCGGGGCCTCGCTTCGCTCGGCGCCGCCCGTAGCACCGTGACGCAAGATCAGGATTGGTGATGCTTGTTGCGCTGTGGGACGGGGGCTGTCTGCCCCCGAGAGCGTCTTTGCTTTGCAAAGCCGCTCTTCCCCCGAAGGTATTTATGAAGCAGTGAAGATCGCAGGCCGTGCCCACCCCCACCTTGGTCAGAGCGCGATGCCGTTCTGGCGAAAGAGCGCCTTCATGTCGGCTTCCGGGCGCGGGCCGATGTGGCCGATGACCTCGCCTGCCGCGACATTGCCCATGCGGCCGCAGGTCTCAAGGTCGCGCCCCGTGGCATAGCCGTAGAGGAACCCCGCCGCGAACTGGTCGCCTGCGCCGGTGGTGTCCACGGGCATGAGCCGGTTGACCGGGACCACGGCCTCCTCGTCGCCCCGGATGAGCACGGTGTCCGAGCCCGAGCGGGTGCAGACGGCGAGACCGCATTCCGCGGCGGCCCGTTCCAAGGCGGATGACAGGTCGGTCTGGTAGAGGCTTTCCCATTCGTGTTCGTTGCCGATCACGAAGTCCATGTCGCGCACGAAGCGCCGGAAGCTGTCGCGATGCCTCTCGACGCAGAAGGGGTCGGAGAGCGACAGGCCCACCTTGCCCCCGGCCCCGTGGGTGATCTGGGCGGCGCGGTCGAAGGCGGCCTTGCCCTTGTCCTTGTCGTAGAGGTAGCCCTCGAGGAACATGACCTCGGTGTCACGGGCGGTTTCCTCGTGCACGTCATCCGAGCTGATCTCGGAAGAAATACCGAGATAGGTGTTCATCGAACGCTCACCATCGGGCGAGACGAAAATCATCGAGCGGGAGGTCGGCAGGTCGCCCTCCTTCACCGGCGCGTTCACGAAGACGGTGCCATCGTCGACCATCTCCTTGGCATAGAACCGGCCCAGCGCGTCGTCCCGGACGCGACCGATGAAGCCGGTGGAGAGCCCCAGCGCGCCAAGGCCCGCCATCGTGTTGGCGACGGAGCCGCCCGGCGCCTGCACCCGGTTCTCCATCGCGCCGTAGAGCAACTCGCCCCGGTCCTTCTCGACCAGCTGCATGATGCCCTTCTCGATCCCCATGAGGTCGAGAAAGCTGTCGTCGGCCTGCGTGATCACGTCAACGATGGCGTTGCCGATGCCGACAACCTGAAAGCGTTTGGTCAAAGGGTCTTCTCCTCGTAGGGACAGAGGTCACGGATGATGCAGGCGCCGCATTTGGGTTTACGGGCGACGCAGATGTAGCGGCCATGCAGGATGAGCCAGTGATGGGCGTGAAGCTGGTAGTCGGCGGGGACATTGTCCTCGATCGCGCGTTCCACGGCCACGACGTCCTTGCCGGGCGCGATGCCGGTGCGGTTTCCGACGCGGAAGATATGGGTGTCCACCGCCTGAGCCGGGTAGTGCCACCACATGTTGAGCACCACATTCGCCGTCTTGCGCCCGACACCGGGCAGCGATGTGAGGGCAGCGCGGGAATTGGGCACCTCGCCGCCGTAGTGGTCGACGAGGATCTGGCTCAACTTGATGACGTTCTTGGCCTTCTGCCGGAAAAGCCCGATGGTCTTGATGTGCTCGGTCAGCCCCTCTTCGCCCAGCGCGAGCATCTTTTCCGGCGTGTCGGCGATCTTGAAGAGCTCCCGCGTCGCCTTGTTCACGCCGGCGTCCGTGGCTTGCGCCGAAAGCGCGACGGCGACGACGAGCGTGTAGGCGTTGACGTGTTCGAGTTCGCCCTTCGGTTCCGCCTCGGCTTCGTGGAAGCGGCGGAAGACCTCACGGATCGTCATATAGTCCATCTGGCGTTGCATGGGCTGTTCATGCGGGGTTTCGGGACAGGGTGCAAGGTTGAACGACCCGGGTCACGGCCATGCCGACATTGCGCCTGTGCAGGGCGACGGCATTGCGCAGGAATCGGGTCGCCCGGCGGGGCCGGTCGCCGTAATCTCTGGGCAGAAGGAGCGAGCCGATGACCCTGATGGACCCGCAAAGACCGACCGCTGGCGAAGGTGCCTATCACTACCAGATCATCCGTCGTGCGATCGAGGCGATCGACGCCGCCGAGGGGGCGCCCCTATCGCTCGACGCGCTCGCTGCCGAAGTGAACCTGAGCCCCGCGCATTTCCAGCGCCTGTTCTCGAAATGGGCGGGCGTCAGTCCGAAGCGCTACCAGCAATACCTGACGCTCGATCACGCGAAGACGCTGCTCAGGGAAAAGTTCACGACGCTCGAGACCGCCCATTCGCTCGGGCTTTCGGGCACGGGGCGGCTTCATGACCTCTTCCTGACGTGGGAGGCGATGTCGCCCGGTGAATATGCCCGCGGTGGCGAGGGGCTGACGGTGCGCTGGGGCTGGTTCGACAGCCCGTTCGAGGCCGCGCTGGTGATGGCGACGGATCGCGGCATCTGTGGTCTCGCCTTTGCGGCAGAGACGGGGGCCGAGGCGGCGATGGCGGACATGCTGGCGCGTTGGCCCAGGGCGCGCTTCGTGGAAGACCCGATGGCGCTGCGCGAGGAGGTGCACGCCGCCTTCGACCAGTCGGGATCGGCGCGGCTCCACATGATCGGCGCGCCCTTTCAGATCAAGGTCTGGGAGGCGCTGATCAGCATCCCCTCGGGTCATGTCACCACCTATTCGGAAATCGCCCACGCGATCGGCTCGCCCCGCGCGGTGCGCGCCGTGGGGACCGCCGTGGGCCGCAACCCGGTGAGCTGGATCATTCCCTGTCACCGGGCGCTGAGACGGTCGGGCGGACTGGGCGGCTATCACTGGGGTCTGCCGGTGAAGCGCGCCCTCCTCGCCTGGGAATCCGCGCGGGACGAGGCCGTCTAGGAGCTAGACCCCGAGACACCAGCGCATGATCGCCTTCTGGGCGTGAAGCCGGTTCTCGGCCTCGTCGAAGATCACCGATTGCGGGCCGTCCATCACGTTGTCGGTGACTTCCTCGCCACGATGGGCGGGCAGGCAATGCATGAAAAGCGCATCCTTGTTCGCCCCGGCCATGAGGTGGTCGTTCACCTGGTAGGGACGCAGGAGGTTGTGCCGCCGCTCGCGGGTCGAGGGCGCGTCGTGCATCGACACCCAGGTGTCGGCCACCACTAGATCGGCGCCTTCCACGGCTTTCATCGGGTCGCGCTCGATCACGATGTCAGAGCCCTTGGCGCGAGCCTCGGCGACGAACTCCGGATCGGGGTCGAGCCGTTCCGGCCCGGTATAGGTCAGGTCGAAGCCGAATTGCCCGGCGGCATGGATGAAGCTCGCGCACACGTTGTTGCCGTCGCCGGTCCAGACCACCTTCTTGCCGGTGATTGGGCCGCGGTGTTCCTCGAAGGTCATCACGTCGGCCATGATCTGGCAGGGGTGGGTGCGGTTGGTCAGGCCGTTGATCACCGGCACGCTCGCGTATTCGGCCAGTTCGTGCAGCGCGGATTCCTCGAAGGTCCGGATCATGATCATGTCGACATAACGAGACAGCACGCGCGCGGTGTCGGCGATCGACTCGCCGTGACCCAGCTGCATTTCCTGCCCGGTGAGCAGCATCGTCTCGCCGCCCATCTGGCGCACGCCCATGTCAAAGCTCACGCGCGTCCGGGTGGAGGGCTTTTCGAAGATCAGCGCGACCATCCGGCCCTTCAAGGGCAGGTCGTCGTCCTCCGTGCCCTTGGGACGTCCGCCCCGGGCATCCTTCATCGCCCGTGCTTGGGCGATCATGCCCTTGAGATCGTCGACCTCGGTCGCGTTGATGTCGAGGAAATGTCTCATGTCGTCTGTCCTTCCAGAGCCTTCGCGGCGGCGTCGAGACGGGCGATGCCCTCGTCGATATCGTCATCGGAAATGCTGAGCGGCGGAAGAAGGCGCACGACGTTGTCGGCCGCCGGCACCGTGATCACGCCGGCCTCATAGCCCGCGGCCACCAGGTCGCCGGGCGCGACCTTGCACTTTAGGCCGAGCATCAGCCCCTCGCCGCGCACGCTGTCGAAGATGTCGGGATGGCTCGCCACGAGGCCTTCGAGCTTCTGCCGGAAGAGCCCGCCCTTGCGGTTCACCTCGGACAGGAAGGCGTCGTTGGCGATGACGTCCATCACCTTGCAGCCCACGGCGCAGGCGAGCGGGTTGCCGCCATAGGTGGAGCCATGGGTGCCGAGCGTCATGCCGGAGGCGGCCGCTTCGGTCGCAAGAACCGCCCCGAGCGGGAAGCCCCCGCCGATGCCCTTGGCGCTCATCAGGATGTCCGGAGTGACGCCCGCCCATTCATGGGCGAAGAGCTTGCCGGTCCGGCCCATGCCACATTGCACCTCGTCGAAGATCAGAAGCACGCCGGCCTCGTCGCACATGTCGCGAAGCCCCTTGAGGCATTGGTCGGGCACGGGGCGGATGCCGCCCTCGCCTTGCACCGGCTCGATCAGGATGGCGGCGGTCTTCGGACCCACAGCGGCCTTCAGCGCGTCGTGGTCGCCAAAGTCGAGATGCACGAAACCGGGCATGAGCGGGCCGAAGCCCTTGACCATTTTCTCTGACCCGGACGCCGCGATGGCACCGGTCGAACGGCCATGGAAGCAGCCCGAGAAGGTGATGATCTCGATCCGGTCGGTGTCGCCGCGATCGTAGTGATACTTGCGCGCCATCTTGATCGCGAGTTCGGCGGCCTCGGTCCCCGAGTTGGTGAAGAACACGGTGTCGGCGAAGGAGTTGTCGACAAGCTTGTCGGCAAGCGCCTGTTGCTCGGGGATCTGGTAGAGGTTCGAGACATGCCAGACCTTGTGCGCTTGCGCCGTCAGCGCCCCGATCAGGTCCGGGTTCGCATGGCCCAGCGCATTGACCGCGATGCCCGCGCCAAGGTCGAGGTATCGCCCGCCGTTCGCCTCGAAGAGCCAGGAACCCTCGCCGCGCACGAAGGACAGGGGCGCGCGTGCATAGGTGGGGAGAACGGACGTGATCATGGCGTTATCCTTGCGAAAAGAGCCTTTTGGTGCCGCGTGGGCAGGCCGGTGTCAACGATGTAAGGGGATTTGAGGGGGAACGAAAGCCGGGCGACGGGATGCGGCGCCCGCAAGCGGACGTTACGCGCGGAAGGCGCGGCGTCGGGGCTTGGGGAAGGCGTTCATCTTGCTCATGACGCGGCGGATACAGCGAAAGGATCGCCCTGTCTATTGATTTCCACTCCGAGGCATGCGCCTCTCGCCCTTCAGAACGGAGACAATCGTGCCCCCCGCTCACAACCCCCTCGCTTCCGCAGCTTTCATGCTGACCGCCGCGGCGCTCATCGCGGGCTGCACACTCCTGGCCAAGGTGGCCGGCAGCGGGCCCAATGGCCTGCATGCGCTCCAGATCAGCCATGGCCGCTTTCTCTTCGCCTTTCTGGGCATCGCGGCCGCGAACCTCCTGCTCCGGCCAAGGTATTCGCGCCCGGCATGGGGTCTGCACGCGGCGCGGAGCTTTTTCGGCTGGGGCGGGATCAGCCTGACCTTCGCCGCGATCCAGTTCATCCCGCTGGCCGATGCCACGGCGATCTCCTTTCTCAACCCAGTGGTGGCGATGCTCCTGGCCATCCCGCTTCTGGGCGAAAAGGTCGGCCCGTGGCGCTGGCTCGCCGTGGTGATTGCCGTCGTCGGCGGGGCGATCCTCTTGCGTCCCGGGTCCGGCGTCGTCGAGACGGGCGCCCTCATCGCGCTGGCGGCGGCCATTTCGATGGGGATCGAGATCACCATCATCAAGCTTCTGACCGGACGCGAAGGCCCCTTGCAGATCCTCCTCATCAACAACGGCTTCGGCCTGATTTTCGCGACGCTCGCGGTGCTTGCCTTCGGTGTCTGGCAATGGCCCACGCCCACACAATGGGCCGTTCTCGCCGGGATCGGCACTCTGATGGCCCTGGCGCAGGCCTGTTTCATCCAGTCGATGCGCCGCGCCGACGCGAGCTTCGCTTCGCCCTTCTTCTATGCCACGCTGGTCTTCGCCGCGCTCTACGACGGGGTTTTCTTCGGCGTCTGGCCCGACATGAACAGCGCCGTCGGCGCCGCCGTGATCCTAGCCGGGGGCGGATTGCTGGCGTGGCGTGAAGGCCGCAGGGGGCGGCCTGCCCGGCGGATCCCCGGCTGACGGACCTTCGTGACCTTGTATCCAGCGCCGGGGTGACTAGAATAGACGCTTGCGCTAAAGAAGGGGCCGAAGCCCCGCGAGGTAAAGATATGTCCTGGACCGACGAACGTGTCGAAACACTGAAGAAGATGTGGTCGGAGGGTCAATCCGCCAGCCAGATCGCCAAGGAGCTTGGCGGTGTCACCCGCAATGCGGTGATCGGCAAGGTGCACCGTCTGGGTCTGTCCAACCGTGCTGGTGGCGCTCCCGCCACCACCCCGGCCGCGAAGCCCGCCGCCAAGGAAAAGCCGGCGGCCGAGGCGCCCAAGGCGGCGCCCGCGAAACGCCCGGCTCCGGCCAAGCCGGCAGAGCCCGAGGCGAACGAACCCGCCGCAGCCGCGCCCGCGCCGAAACCCGTGGCGCCGATGCGCAAGGCGATCATACCCGCCGGCCAACCGCTCCCGCCGCAGCCGAGCGCGAACGAGATCAGCCCCGAAGCCCTTGAAACCGTGCGCAAGGTCGAACAGACCGCCAAGCGGATCAGCCTTCTGGAACTGACCGAACGCACCTGCAAATGGCCGGTGGGCGACCCTGCGACCGAAGACTTCTGGTTCTGTGGCCTGCCCGCGCAACAGGGCAAACCCTATTGCGAAGCCCATGTCGGCGTCGCGTTCCAGCCCATGTCCTCCCGCCGCGACCGCAAACGCTGATGACCGGTCCCGCCTGCCCGATCCTGCGGTCTTTTGACGAGGATCAGGCACGGGATTTCTACATCCGTTACCTGGGCTTCGAGGTCTCTTTCGAACACCGGTTCGAGGCTGACCTGCCGCTCTACATGGGGCTGAAGCGGGGCGACTGCCTGCTCCATATTTCCGAGCACCACGGCGACGCCTCGCCCGGGTCTTCGGTGCGCATCGAAGTGCCCGATATCGAGGCCTTCCATGCCGAGATCACCGAGCGCGGCCATCCCCGGTTGCGTCCCGGCATCACCTCGATGCCCTGGGCGCGCGAAGTGCAGGTGACCGACCCCTTCGGCAACCGGCTCATCTTCTGGCAATCGGTCGACGAAACCTGAGGGCCGGAGGGGCCAAAGCCGGACGACCCCTTGTTTTCGGGCGTTCAGCGGTTAACCTGAACACATGTCAGGGAGATACCCGATGAAAGCGTTCCTTTTCGTTCTGCCGCTTGTGTTTCTTGCCGCTTGCGATACCTCGTCAACCGTCCACCAGACCGGCGAAACCGTCGTCTACGCGGGCAAGTCCTATGACGTCTACGTCGAACAGATCCACACCAAGGAGCATGTGTTCCATGGGGATTACCACTACGCCCGCCGAATGATCTGGGTCGAGAGCCGCTATATCTGGTGCGAACCGAGCTGCGACGCCGCGATCAAGGCGCTGAAGGGTCCGAAGACCTGAGGCGACCGGCAACGGACTGCCTAAGCGTCACGGCCCTGTTTCGTGCCGGGTGAGGCCCCTTTCCCGGTGGCCCAAAGGCGCGTATAGGGCGCACATGTCGCAAAACTCGATCAACCCGCCCGATCTTCGCCCCGACCTCGCACGTGCCGTGGTCCGCGAAGATGCACGTCCCGGACAGCCGAAAATCGGCATGGTCAGCCTTGGCTGCCCGAAGGCTCTGGTGGACAGCGAGCGGATCCTCACGCGGCTGCGCGCCGAAGGTTATGCCATTTCGCCGGACTATTCGGGCGCGGATGCAGTGATCGTGAACACCTGCGGGTTTCTGGACAGCGCCAAGGCCGAGAGCCTCGACGCTATCGGCGAGGCGCTCAGTGAGAACGGACGCGTGATCGTGACCGGCTGTCTTGGCGCGGAGCCGGAGTTCATCACCGGCGCGCACCCCTCCGTGCTCGCCGTCACCGGGCCGCACCAGTACGAGCAGGTGCTCGATGCCGTGCACAGGGCGGTGCCGCCTGACCCCGATCCCTTTGTCGACCTTCTGCCCGCGCGTGGCGTGAGCCTCACCCCGCGGCACTACAGCTATCTGAAGATTTCCGAGGGCTGCAATCACGCCTGCAAGTTCTGCATCATCCCGGACATGCGCGGCAAACTGCAATCGCGCCCGGCCCATGCGATCGTGCGCGAGGCCGAGAAACTGGTCGAGGCGGGCGTCAAGGAACTGCTCGTCATCTCGCAGGACACCAGCGCTTACGGGCTCGACCTGCGCTATGCCGAGGAACGCGGACACCGGGCGCATATCACCGACCTCGCCCGCGATCTTGGCTCGCTCGGCGCCTGGGTGCGGCTTCATTACGTCTACCCCTACCCCCATGTGCGCGAGCTGATCCCGCTGATGGCCGAGGGGCTGGTGTTGCCCTATCTCGACATTCCCTTCCAGCACGCCGATCCCCGCGTGCTGCGCCGGATGGCGCGGCCCGCCGCGGCGGCCAGAACGCTGGACGAGATCGCCGCCTGGCGTTCGGTCTGCCCGGACATCACACTGCGCTCCACCTTCATCGTGGGCTATCCCGGCGAGACGGAGGAGGAGTTCCAGGTTCTGCTTGACTGGCTTGACGAGGCGCAATTGGATCGGGTCGGGTGTTTCCGCTACGAAAACGTGGCCGGGGCGCGCTCCAATGCGCTGCCCGACCACGTCCCCGACGAGGTCAAGGACGAGCGTTGGCACCGGTTCATGGAAAAGGCGCAGGCCATATCCGAGGCCAAGCTCGCCGCCAAGGTAGGCCGGACGATGCAGGTCATCGTGGACGAGATCGACGAAGAGGCCGCCACCTGCCGCACGATGGCCGATGCGCCCGAGATCGACGGGAACCTCTTCATCGACAAAGGGTTCGAGAACCTCGCGCCCGGCGACATGGTCACGGTGGAGGTGGACGAGGCCAGCGAATACGACCTCTGGGGTCGGACCGTTTCGTCCTGAACGTCCTACCTTGGCGTCAACTTCTCCAGCGCCGCGCCATCGGCCCAGGTACCATGTAGCTCGCCGTCCGGCATGACCACATAGACCACGGGCGATGCCGCGCCCCAGTCGATGGTCACCACGTCGCCGTTGATCGGGCCCGTCCCGGAGTAGGACGACGTGCCCACGGTCCAGTTCACCGTGACCATCCCGTCCGTCTCTGTCAGCCGCGCCGTCCCGGAATAAACCGACCCGTCGGCATTGCGCCCTTTTGCGGTGTAGTCGCCGGTGACATCGGCAAGGCCGGGACCGGCAAGACAGGCGAAGACGACAAGGGTCGTGAGGAAACGGGTCATGGGAAAACTCCGGCTGGCAAAATCGCGATCAATAGGACGACCCTAGCAGCGCCCTCAGCATTCGGGAAGATTGACCGCGATCCCTGCCTGCGAGGTTTCCTTGTAGCGCGCATCCATATCCTGACCGGTCTGGAGCATCACGCGGATGCAGTTGTCCAGCGGCATGATGTGCTCGCCGTCCGACCGGAGCGCGAGCGAGGCGGCCGAGACCGCTTTGATCGCCCCCATGGCGTTCCGTTCGATACAGGGGACCTGCACCAGCCCTTTGGCCGGATCGCAGGTCATGCCGAGGTGGTGCTCGAGCGCGATTTCCGCCGCGTTCTCGATCTGCTCATTGGTGCCGCCGAGCGCTGCACAAAGCCCCGCCGCCGCCATGGCGCTGGCCGATCCGACTTCGCCCTGACAGCCGACCTCGGCGCCGGAGATCGAGGCATTGGCCTTGATCAACCCGCCGACTGCCGCCGCCGTCAAAAGGAAGTCGCGCCGCTGCTCGCGCGTGGTTTCCGGGAAATGGTCGAGGAGATAGCGCAGCACCGCCGGCACCGTGCCCGCCGCGCCGTTGGTGGGCGCGGTGACAACCCGGCCCCCGGCGGCGTTTTCCTCGTTCACCGACATGGCATAAGCGCTGATCCAGTCGTTCACCACATGGGGCGCGTTCCGGTTCGAGTAACGCGTGGCGATCAGTTCGTCGTGGAGCTTCTTGGCCCGCCGTCTGACGTTGAGCCCACCGGGCAGGATCCCCTCCTGCGCAAAGCCCCGGTCGATACAGGACATCATCGCCTCTTCCAGCCCGTCAAGCCCTTCGTCGAGGTCGTCGTGCCCCGCCGCGAGTTCGTTCGCGCGCTTCATCTGCGCGATGGTCAGACCGGTCCGCTTGCCCATGGCGAGCATTTCCGCCGCCGTGCCGAAGGCATAGGGATAGCCCATCGCGCGTTTTTCCTCGGCGAGGCTGTGGTGCGGCTGGGTCATCTCACGCTCGGTCTGCACGAAGCCGCCGCCGACGGAGTAATAGGTCTCCGTGAGATAGGGGTTTCCTGAAGCGTCAAAGGCGCGGAAGGTCATCGCGTTGGCATGAAGTGGCAGCGGCTTTCCGAAGTCGAAGATCACGTCGCTGGCCGGGTCGAAGGCGATCGGGTGCAGGCCCTCGGGTGTGAGGCGCCTGGTCTTGCCCAGGTTCGCGACGAGCGTGTCGACAGAATCCGGGTCGAGGCCCTGCGGGGTCTGGCCCAGAAGACCAAGCACGGTTGCCCGGTCCGTCGCGTGCCCCTTGCCGGTCCAGGCGAGCGAGCCGTGCAGCGTCACATTGAGCGAGGCAAGTTCACCCGCGCCGGGGATGCGTTCCTCGGTGCGCAGCGCTTCGATGAACCGCAGAGCGGCCACCATCGGCCCCATGGTGTGCGAAGAGGATGGACCGACGCCGCGTTTGAAGATGTCGAATACGGAAATGAACATGTGAGGGACCCTGTTGCGCGTGAGGTCAGGGTAGTCGGTATGGCGCGTGGGGACAGCGCGAAGGCGACATGAATGCCGGGGGAGGCGACATGGTGCGAAGGATTGAACCTTGGCCCCGCCCGAAATAGCCGCTCTACCGGCCCGAGCAGCGCCGGGCCGCCCGACCGGCCGGGCGTTATGGTGACGTCAGCACGACGATTGATGTCGTCCGGAGTGGCGAGAAAGTGGCGACCACAAGAGTCAGAGCGCCCGACCTCGGCCGCGCTCTGCCCTTTGTCATCGCCAGTCTCTTAGTCGTCACGCCTCCTGAAGCGACCGCACCTCGAGTTCGCCCTCGTTGCGGGCGGTCATCGCAAGCGCTGCCGCATGGGCGGCCGCCGCCGTGGTGAAATAGGGGATCTTGTCCATCAGGGCGACGTTGCGAAGGGACCGGCTGTCCTCGACCGCTTGCGCGCCTTCCGTGGTGTTCATCACCAGATGGATGAGCCCGTCCTTTAGCACGTCCACGATGGTGCGCCCGCCTTCATAGGCCTTGCGCACGACTTCGCTCTCCACGCCGTTTTCCGACAGGAACTTCGCGGTGCCGGAGGTCGCCATGATGGAAAAGCCCAGGTCCCGCAGCATCTGCGCGGTCTCGACCATGTCCGCCGTCTTGTCGTCGTCCTTGATCGAGAAGAACACCGTGCCTTCGGTCGGCAGGATCGTCCCGGCGCCAAGCTGGGCCTTGAGGAACGCCCGCGCGAAGGACGCGTCGGACCCCATGACTTCGCCGGTCGAGCGCATTTCCGGTCCGAGAAGCGTATCGACACCCGGGAACCGGGCGAAGGGCAGAACCGCCTCTTTCACGGCGAAGCGGTCGATCAGCGGGTCGACCAGCGTGAAGTCGGAGAGTTTCGCCCCGGCCATGACCTGCGCGGCGATGGAGGCGATGGGCGAGCCCACGGCCTTGGCCACGAAGGGCACGGTGCGCGAGGCGCGGGGGTTCACTTCGATGAGGTAGATGTCGTCGCCCTTGACCGCGAATTGCACGTTCATGAGGCCGACGACGCCAAGCTCCAGCGCGAGCGCGACGGACTGGCGTTTGAGTTCCTCGATGATCGCGGCGGATAGCGAATAGGGCGGCAGCGAACAGGCACTGTCGCCCGAGTGGACGCCGGCCTCTTCGATGTGCTCCATGATGCCCGCGACATGGACTTCTTCGCCGTCGCAGAGCGCGTCCACGTCGACTTCGGTCGCCCCGGAGAGGTAGCTGTCGAGCAGAACGGGGCTGTCGCCCGACACGACCACGGCGTCGCGAATGTAACGCTTCAGGCCATCCATATCGCGCACGATTTCCATCGCGCGGCCGCCCAGAACATAGGAGGGGCGAATGACGAGCGGGAAGCCGATTCCTTCCGCGATTTCCAGCGCCTCGGCATCCGAATGGGCGATCCCGTTGTTGGGCTGCTTGAGGTTCAGGCGGTTCACAAGGTCCTGAAACCGCTCGCGGTCCTCGGCGAGGTCGATGGCGTCGGGCGTGGTGCCGAGGATCGGAATCCCTGCCTCTTCCAGGTCGTTGGCGAGTTTCAGCGGCGTCTGGCCGCCGAACTGCACGATGACGCCGTGGAGCGTGCCCCTCGACTGTTCCACGCGCAGGATTTCCATGACGTGCTCGAAGGTCAGCGGTTCGAAGTAGAGGCGATCCGAGGTGTCGTAGTCGGTCGAGACCGTCTCGGGGTTGCAGTTGACCATGATCGTCTCGTAGCCCGCCTCGGTCAGCGAGAAACAGGCGTGGCAGCAGCAATAGTCGAACTCGATCCCCTGTCCGATCCGGTTCGGACCACCGCCGAGAATGACGACCTTCTTGCGGTCCGAAGGCCGCGCTTCGCATTCCACCTCGCCCATCATCGGCTCTTCGTAGGTGGAATACATATAGGGCGTCTGGGCCTCGAATTCGGCGGCGCAGGTGTCGATGCGCTTGAACACCGCGGTCACGCCAAGGTTTAGTCGGGCGCGGCGCACGTTGGCTTCATCCCGCCCGGTGAGCTTGGCGAGGCGGGCATCGGAGAAGCCCATCATCTTGAGCCGGCGCAGACCATCCTCGGTGACGGGAAGTCCGTTCTTCTTCACCTCGGCCTCGGCCTCCACGATTTCGCGGATGCGCGACAGAAACCAGGGATCAAAGGCGGTCGCGTCGAAAATCTCGGCGTCCGACAAACCCTCGCGCATGGCCTGCGCCACGGTGCGCAGCCGGTCGGGGGTCTTGAGGCTGAGGGCACGGATCACGGCGGCCTTGTCCGGCGCGCCGTCGATCGTCACCTCGTCAAAGCCGGTCAAGCCGGTTTCCATGCTGGCCAGTGCCTTCTGCATCGACTCATGGATGGTGCGGCCAATGGACATGACCTCGCCCACCGATTTCATCGCCGTGGTCAGTTCGGGCTTCGAGCCCGGGAATTTCTCGAACGCGAAGCGCGGGATTTTCGTCACGACATAGTCGATGGTCGGCTCGAAGGAGGCCGGCGTCACCTTGGTGATGTCGTTGTCCAATTCGTCGAGCGTGTAGCCCACGGCGAGCTTCGCGGCGATCTTGGCGATGGGGAAACCAGTGGCTTTCGACGCGAGCGCGGACGACCGAGACACGCGTGGGTTCATCTCGATCACGACCATGCGGCCGTCGACCGGGTTCACCGCCCACTGGACGTTTGAGCCACCGGTTTCCACCCCGATCTCGCGCAGCACGTTGATCGAGTGCGTGCGCATGATCTGGTATTCCTTGTCGGTCAGCGTGAGCGCCGGGGCCACGGTAATCGAGTCGCCCGTGTGCACGCCCATCGGGTCCACGTTCTCGATGGAACAGACGATGATCGCATTGTCCGCCTTGTCGCGGACGACCTCCATCTCGTATTCCTTCCAGCCCAGAAGGCTTTCATCGACGAGGATCTGGTTCACCGGCGAGGCATCCATGCCCGAGCGGCAATAGTAGATGTATTCCTCGCGGTTGTAGGCGACGCCACCGCCAGTGCCGCCAAGCGTGAAGGCCGGGCGGATGATCGCCGGGAGACCGATTTCGTCGAGGGTTTCGAGCGCAATCTGGACGCCCTTCTCGAGGTCGGCTTTGCCGTCGGCCTTTTTCGGCGCGGTGACGATTGTGGCCTTGGGGTTCTCGATGCCCAGCCGGTCCATCGCCTCGCGGAACAGCTTCCGGTCCTCGGCCATTTCGATGGCTTCGCGTTTCGCACCGATGAGTTCAACACCGTGCTCTTCCAGCACGCCCATGTCCGCGAGCGCCAGCGCGGTGTTAAGGCCCGTTTGCCCGCCCATCGTGGGCAGCAGCGCGTCGGGCTTTTCCTTGGCGATGATCTTGGCGACCATCTCGGGCGTGATCGGCTCGATATAGGTGGCGTCGGCCATGTCCGGGTCGGTCATGATCGTCGCGGGGTTCGAGTTCACGAGGATGACGCGGTAGCCTTCTTCGCGCAGCGCCTTGCATGCCTGGGCCCCCGAGTAGTCGAATTCGCAGGCCTGTCCGATCACGATGGGCCCCGCTCCGATGATCATGATCGATTTGATATCGGTTCTTTTCGGCATGGCGTCACCTCGGGCAGCATGAGGCACCGGGATTCTCGCCCCGGTGCAAATTGTCGTGCGTTATAGACATGGTGCCGGGGCCTGCAAGGGGCCGTGGCGTAAATCAGGGGGCCGGATGTCGGTTTGCCCACCGCGCGAGGCGGACAAAGACGACGGTCACGGCAGCAACGCCAAGGCCCATCTGCACAAATCCGGTACAGGCTCGGTTCGAAAGCACGGGGGCCAGGGCACGAAAAAAATGCCGCGAACCAGCGCTCGTGCCAGAGGCGAAGTGTGGCCCGTTACTCTGCCGCCTGCTCCACGGGTCTTGCGAAGACGAGCATTCCGATCATGACCAGACAGCCACTGATCCACACGCCGATCTGCATGAAGCCCGTGTAATCGAACAAGACCGCCTCGATGAAGATCGGCATCGAGTAAAGAAGGCCGATGGCCAGCACGATCGCCGTCGTTCGGACCTTGTCGTAGAGTTCGTAAAACGCCGGAAGCAGGGCGAAGGGGAGCACCATGTAGTGGATCCACCCCAGCGGGTTGGTGATGAGCGTCACCAGCACCAGAAGATAGAAGCGCATCCAGATCCTCGTCCGGGCCGGACGGTCACGGGTGACCCAATACGTCAGGCCCATAAGCCCGAGCATGGTCGCACGCACGACCCATGCGATCCAGCCGGGCTCCATCGCTTGTCGCGGCTCGGCGATGGTCCAGTCCGCGGTGCCCCGAACGACTTCCTGCAACTGGAAGAGAACCGTCTCGAGCGAGACGATGATACGGCTGATCAGCACACGCTCTTCGACGAGCTGAAGTTTTTGCAGCAGTTCGGCATGAAGGGGCCACCCCACAACGCTGAGAGAAACCACGCCAAACACAAACCCGCTCGCCGCAAAGACGGCGAGCGCCTTCCAGCGTTTCTCCATCACGAACAGGACCGCCAGCAGCAGCGGCGACAGTTTCAGCGCCGTGGCGAGCCCCAGCAGCAGACCGGCATTCACCTCGCGCCCCCGGGACAGGGCCACTGCGGAGCCAAGCATCAGCGCGGAGACGATGACCTGTGGCTGTCCGAGCCAGTAGATCATGTAACCCACGACCGTGATGAGCAGCAGACCGAACCCGAGCACCGCCCAGACGAGCGGTATGACCCGCCGAGGTTGCACCAGTTGCCAGCCCAGCCAGACCATCCAGACGGACGCGGCCACATTCGCGACAAGCCCGACGTTGTAGAATGTCTCTACATCCATTCGACCCGCAACCGGCGCGAGCAATGCTGCCCAGAGCGGGGGGTAGAGATAGGGCGTGAACACGATTTCCTTCACATCCCAACCGTCCGCAGCGGCCCAGTCGGCCCAGAGCTGCGGCGGGGTATTGTAGACCACGCGCTCCGTGGCGTCATAGATCAGGTCGAGGTGCCCTGCCCCGTAGCTCTTGGCCGCGTAATAGATCGCGGAGAGGTCAATTTTCCAACCGTCCCAGTTCCACAAGACCGTCGTGATGCTCCACAGAAGGGCGACGGCGACTGCCGGCAGAAATCTCGTCACGCTGCAAATAACCTCTTGTAAACGGCACGTCAGACGAACGATGGGCCAGTTGGACTTGGTATACAACAAGGCCAAGTTCGGTAAAGCTCACTTCGCTGGCGGCGAGGTAGTAGCGCCACATCCGGGTGAAGCGCTCGTCCATGAGGTCGCGGATCGGGCCGAGATTGGCCTCGAAGGCCGCGCGCCATGCCTGCACCGTGCGCGCGTAATGCCCGCGCCAGACTTCGATGTCCGTGGGGACCAGGCCGGTCTGCTCGACGACGCCGGTCACTTCGGACAGGGCCGGGACGTAGCCGCCGGGGAAGATATACTTGTGGATGAAGGGGCTCGTCTGTCCGGGTGGCGTGGTGCGCCCGATGGTATGGACGAGCGCGACGCCGTCCGGGGCGAGGCAGCGGTCGATCTGGCCCCAGAACACCGGGTATTGCGGTGCTCCGACATGCTCCATCATGCCGACCACGACGATGCGGTCGAAGGTCTCCGTCAGGTCCCGGTAGTCCATCAGTCGAAACGTCACCCGGTCCGCGACGCCCGCCTCCCGCGCGCGCCGCTCTGCTTCGGCCAGTTGTTCGCGCGACAGGGTCACCCCGGTCACCTGCGCCCCGAAGCGCTTCGCCAGATGAATGGACAGGCCGCCCCATCCCGACCCGATGTCGAGCACCCGCATCTCCGGCCGGATCAGGAGCTTCCTGCCGATGTGGTCCATCTTGGCGATCTGGGCCGCCTCGATGTCCCAATCGGGGTCCGCGAAATAGCCACAGGTATATTGCAGGTTCCGGTCGAGAAAGAGGTCATAGAGCGCCGTCGGCAGGTCGTAATGCACCTCGACGTTGCGCCGGGCGGTGGCCATCGGGTTGTGTTGCGCGATCCGCCGAAGCCCGGTGCGCGCCGCCGCAGCGGCGGCCGAGAACCGCCCGCCCCCATAGGCGCGGGCATTGCGCGCGACAAGGGTCAGGAACCCGGTCACATCGTCGCCCGCGATGGACAGCCCGCCCTCCATGTAACCCTCACCCAGAGCCAGTTCCGGATTACGAAACAGCCGACGGATCAGGCCGGGGTCGGTCATGGTGAGGTGTTGCGGCGTGCCCGCTCCGTCGCCGAAACGTTGCGTCCGGCCATCGGGCCAGGTGATGCGAAGATCACCGTCCCGCACCACGCGCGCGATCATCCGCGCCAAGAGTTTCTGCAGCATCCCCGCCCCGTAGACCGAATTGAATCAAACCAATGCCACTCACCTTAGACGGGAGCGGGCCTAGGGTGAAGACCGGGTCGGGTCCCAAGAGGATTTCCCTTACTCCGCTGCCGAGCGATACCTTTGATGATCCGCGTCCTGGTGAGGATAAAGGTAATCCCGAGTGATCGGCGCCGCCACGAACCTGTGGCCGAGTTGCAGCTGATAGACGAGAAGCGAGCCGCAGGTGAACGCCGCTTCCATGCTCAGGAGGTAATAGCGCCACATCCGCACGAAGCGTTCGTCATAAAGCGCCCGCGCCTCGTTTACCCGCGCCATGAAGCGGTCGTGCCAATGGCCAAGCGTCTTGGCGTAATGAGTGCGCAAGACCTCGATGTCCTGCGTGACGAGGTAACGCTTGTCGACAGCTGCCTGAATCTCGGACAGGGCGGGCGCGTAACCTCCCGGGAAGATGTATTTCTCCATCCAGGGGTCGGCGTAGTTGGGTGGCCCCACATGGCCAATGGTGTGAATGAGCGCCAGACCATCGCGCGACAGAAGTTCGTCCACCTTGCCGAAGTAGGTGTCGTATTGCGGCACGCCCACATGTTCGAACATGCCGACGCTCACGATCCGGTCGAAGCGTTCGCTGACATGACGGTAATCCTGAAGCCGGATGTCGATCCGGTCCGACAGACCGGCCTCGGCGGCGCGCTGCACCGCGACCGCGTGCTGCTCCTTCGACAGTGTGACCCCCACCACGTGCGCGCCGTAATCCCGCGCCAGCGTCAGTGCCATGCCGCCCCAGCCGCAACCGATATCGAGCACGCGCATCCCCGGCTCAAGGCAGAGCTTGTGCGCGATATGGTGTTTCTTGGCCGCCTGCGCTTCATCCAGCGTCATGTCGGGCCGGGCGAAATAGGCGCAGGAATATTGCCGGTCGGCGTCGAGGAAGAGGTCGTAAAGCTCGCCCGACAGGTCGTAGTGATGCGCCACATTATGCCGCGAGCGCCCCAATCCGTTCATTTGGCGCAGAAGGCGGGTCGCCTGTTTGGCCCAGCGCACGGGCCGTTCGAACCAGGGATAGTCGACCCGTTGCACCGCAGGCAGCGCCACGGCGAAAAACGCGCGCAGATCCTCGATCTCCAGCGTGCCGTCCATATAGCTCTCGCCAACGCCCATCTCAGGATTGGCCACGATGCGCCTGATGACGTCCTCGTCCCTGATTGTGATACGGGCCTCAGGCGTGCCCGATCCATAGCGCCGGACGCTCCCGTCCGGCATCGTGATGACGATCGTGCCATCGCGGAAGTACCGCGTCAGCATCTGATCCAGCAATGCAGTCCACATGTCGAAGCTCCAAGTTGCGCGCCACCCCGGCGCTTCTCGGTCAGCTTCTTCCTGCATGTCGGCGGATCCCGCGATCCGCTCCTGCCTCGGTTTTCGCTCAAAGCGTTGTTAGTACGGAGAGTTTGTCACAGCTTCACGATCTGTAAAGGATAACATACGCACAATGTTCCCGTTTTTCTGTGCAATATCTGCGCGGGACGCTCCCCTGCCCCGACTTTTCCTTGACTTCACGGCCACAGACATGTGAATCGGCGCGGTCGAATAACAGCGCCTGAAAGGGAGCACCATGCACGCCTACCGCAGCCACACTTGCGCCGATCTGAACAAATCCAACGTCGGCGACACTGTCCGTCTGGCCGGTTGGGTGCACCGGGTGCGCGACCACGGCGGCATCCTGTTCATCGACCTGCGCGACCATTACGGCGTGACGCAGGTGCTGGCCGACCCTGACAGCCCGGTGTTCAAGGAGGTGGAAAAGGTCCGCTCTGAATACTGCATCCGGATCGACGGCAAGGTGCTGGCCCGTGACGAAAGCCTCGTCAATTCCAAGCTCCCGACGGGCGAGATCGAGGTCTTCATTCAGGATATGGAAGTGCTCGGCGCGGCGCAGGAACTGCCGCTCATGGTCTTCGGCGATCAGGAATATCCCGAGGAAACGCGGCTTCGCTACCGCTACCTCGACCTGCGCCGGGAAGAGATGCAGAAGAATATCACGCTGCGCTCCGACGTCGTCGCCTCGATGCGCCGGCGCATGTGGGACAAGGGCTTCCGCGAATATCAGACGCCGATCATCACGGCATCCTCCCCCGAGGGCGCGCGCGACTTCCTCGTGCCCTCGCGGCTGCACCCCGGCAAATTCTATGCGCTGCCGCAGGCGCCGCAACTCTTCAAGCAGCTCATCATGGTGTCGGGCTTCGACAAGTATTTCCAGATCGCGCCCTGTTTCCGCGACGAAGACCCGCGCGCAGACCGCTCGCCGACGGATTTCTACCAGCTCGACATCGAGATGAGCTTCGTCGAACAGCAGGACATCTTCGATACGGTGCAGCCGGTCATTCAGGGCATCTTCGAGGAATTCGGCGGTGGCCGGAAGGTCGATACCGAGTGGGAACAGATTTCCTATGCCGACTCGGCGCTGTGGTATGGCACCGACAAGCCGGACCTGCGCAACCCGATCAAGATGCAGGTCGTGTCCGAACATTTCGCGGGCTCCGGTTTCGCGATCTTCGCGAAGCTGCTGGAGCAGGAAGGCACCGAAATCCGCGCCATTCCCGCCCCCACGGGCGGCTCACGCAAGTTCTGCGACCGGATGAACAGCTTCGCCCAGAAAGAGGGCCTGCCGGGGATGGGCTATATCTTCTGGCGTGACGGCGAAGATGGCATGGAAGCCGCTGGCCCGCTGGCGAAGAATATCGGCCCCGAGCGGACCGAAGCGATCCGCGAGCAGCTTGGGCTCGGCGTAGGTGACGCGGCCTTCTTCCTTGGCGGCAAGCCGGAAGCCTTTGAAAAGGTGGCAGGGCGCGCCCGCACCGTCATCGGCGACGAGCTTGGGCTGACCGACACCGACCGTTTCGCCTTTGCCTGGATCGTGGACTTCCCGATGTACGAGAAGGACGAGGAGACGGGCGACATCGACTTCTCGCACAACCCCTTCTCGATGCCCCAGAACCTGGGCGATCTCGACGGCGATCCGCTCGCCGTGCTCGGCTACCAGTATGACCTTGCCTGCAATGGCTACGAGCTCATCTCCGGCGCGATCCGCAATCACAAGCGCGAGGTCATGTTCCGCGTGTTCGAGAAGGCGGGTTACGGTCAGGAAGAGGTCGAGAAACGCTTCGGCGGTCTCGCCACGGCCTTCCAGTATGGCGCCCCGCCCCACGGCGGTTGCGCGGCCGGAATCGACCGGATCGTGATGCTTCTGGCGGACGAGGCGAACATCCGCGAAGTCATGATGTTCCCGATGAACCAGCGCGCAGAAGACCTCATGATGGGTGCCCCGTCGGAGCCCACGAACGAGCAGCTGCGCGAATTGTCCCTGCGCGTGATCGAACAGGCCAGGGGCTAGGCACTTGGCCGCGCCCCTCTATATCGCCTCGGTGCCCGTCTTTCTCCACTACCTCGAACGGGCCCGGGGGATCGTCGCCAAGACGAAGGGGAAGGAAGACGTTCTGGGACAGAAACTCGCGCCCGACATGTTTTCGGGCGCGCAGCAATTCGCCTCGGCCGCCGGTTTCGCCCTGCGGGGCACCTATCCCCTGATCGGCATGTCCATTCCGGAGTTCCCGTCGGCCGCGATGGACCGGGATGGTATCCTCGCGCGGATCGACTTTGCCCACGAGCGCCTCGTCACGCTCGACCCCGGCGCTTTCGACAGGGCCGAGGAGCAGCGGGTCCGGCATCTTGCCGGTTTCGCGGACCTCGACCAGGCTGCCGGGGATTACCTGCGCTTCTTCGCGCTCCCGAATTTCATGTTCCACCTGTCGATGGGCTTCGCGGTGCTGCGGGCGGGCGGGATCGACATCGGCAAGTCCGACTTCGACGGTCTGCACGACTACCCGCCCGGCTTCCGTTTCTAGAGCTCAGTCTTCGAGCTGGTCCTTGGCCTTCTCCTCGACCAGCCCCCATTCCTTCTTCTTGCGCTTGAGGAACCGCGCGCCGAAGGCGTCGTTGTCTTCTTCGCCGACGACCTTCTTCGCACGCTCGAAGACTTCGTTCTCTTCCTCTTCCATGTGATGCTCGTAGTCGTGCTTGAGCGTCTTGAACCGGGTGAGCCAGCCCGGCGATGACATGTCCATCTCGTCCAGTTCCTCGAGGATCTCGTCCATCTCATGATGTTCGGCGACCGAGTGGCGCGCGGCATCCTGGCCCCAGGTCTCTTTCATGAGCGTCGCGTAAAACTCTTCTTCCTCTGCCGCGGAGTGGCTCTTGATCTCGTAGTAGAACTCTTTCCACGCGGACTTGCGTGCGTCGCTCGCCCCCTCGGTATTGGCGATCCGGTCGAGCAGATCGCGGTGCTTTTCGTGATCCTGCATGATGGCGTCATAGATGGATGGCATGGCTTGGTCCTTTCCCGGTGCGGGCAGATGTGGCTGTGGTTGGTCACGAAACGCCGCGCCGATGGGACGGGTTCCGAAACCTCTGGCCGCTGACCGGCGACATGAAAAGCAAAACGGCGCCCCATGCCAGAGGCGCCGTTCATCCGTCGTCAGGAGGCCCCTTGTCAGGACGGAAGATGCTGTTCCATGCTCTTCACGTTTTCCATTGTGTCCTCGGTGATATGTTCGATATTGCCGGTCACCGTCAGCACCACGGACAGCGCAAGAAGCACCATCCCTGCCAACAGAACGAACCAGTCGATCACCGCGTTGCCTTCTTCGTCGCTCACGAAGCGGTCGAAAATTCTTTGCATTTCAAAACTCCTCGTTGACCCGGGTTCTCCCGAAACCGGGCCACAAACTGCTGCCCTCGACGTGGATCTTGCTGCTCGATTGGGGCCGAAGTTGGCCTCGGCCTTGTCCGATTGAGGGATTTACTTGGACTTCGGGCGGCCCTAGGCCTTGGCGAAACCGTCAGGAGAACCCGATGACCGACGACGCGCGCCTTGGGCGCCCTGTGCCCGACTGGACCCCGCCGCCCCGGCCCGACGGGCTTTCGCTTTCGGGCCGTTTCGCAGCGCTCGAACCGCTGTCGGCCGAGCGTCATGCCGCCGCGCTGTTCGATGTCTTCGCCGGGGCCGATGCGGTCTGGGATTACATGCCTGTAGGTCCCTTCCCCTCCGCCGCCGGTTTCCATCGCTGGATGGCCGAGGCCGTTACCGGCAACGACCCGAGTTTCTTCGCGATCCGCAATCTCGAAACGGATCGCTGGGAGGGCTTCTGTTCGCTCCTGCGCATCGCGCCCGAGGCGGGGTCGATCGAGGTGGGCTTCATCGCCTATTCCCCCGCCCTGCAACGCACCCGCGCGGCCACCGAGGTTCAGGTCCTCTTGATGCAATGGGCCTTCGAGGCCGGTTACCGGCGCTACGAATGGAAATGCAACGCGCTCAACATGCCGTCACGGCGGGCGGCGCAACGGCTGGGGTTCTCCTACGAAGGCGTTTTCCGACAGGCGCAGGTAGTCAAGGGGCGCAACCGGGACACCGCATGGTTCGCCGTGATCGACAGCGACTGGCTTGCCTTGAAAGAAGCGTTCCGGGTCTGGCTGTCGCCGCAGAATTTCGACGCCGAGGGCCAACAGCGGGAACGTCTGGGCGACCTTACCGCATTGGTGCGTGTCGCGAGCGATCCGGAACTGGTCCCGGCGTCCTAGCCCGTGGCACCCAGCCGGTGCGATAAAAGCCGCTCGATGCGTGCCAATGCGGCGGGTGGAGGAGCGCCGTCGAGGCCGGAGACGGCCGTCTCCAGTTCCCGGTCATGTGCGCTCTGCGCAACGCCGCGCAGGAAATGCAGCGGATACCCGAAGGCGCCGCTTATCCGCGCGTCTTTCAAAAGGTCCGAGGCGTTGAGAAGGTCTTCGGCAAGCGCCACGGGATCGGGCTGCACCGCATCGGTCTGGACAAGGCGCAGTCCGGATGGCCGCAAGGCGGATGGCAGGGCGGCAAGGAGGACTTGCTGAAAGACTTCGACGCTCTCCACGGGCTTCGCGAGGAAGCCATCCGAACCCGCCGCACGCGCTTGCGCCTCGGCCGTGAGGGATCCTGACATGCCGATCAAGGCCGGCACACGCGGCGTCGCCTGATCGAGGGCGCGGATCAAGTCGCCCCCCGAGCCATCGGGAAGACCCATGTCCACGATCACCACGGCCGGGCGATAGACCCCGAGGTGCCGGTGCGCAGAGGCGAGGCTGTCCGCCCGCCTGACCCGCGCCCCGGAGCGCAGACAGATGAGCCTTATCGCTTCCGAGGCAACGCGGCTGTCATCGACGACGAGCACCGTCAACCCGGCGAGCGGCTTTTGCGCGGTCGGGCGAAATGGCGGCAGGGCATCCAGTTCATCAGTCATCCCGGGTCTCCAGTCCTCTGACCCGACCGGATCACGGCTTGCCTTGCCACTTGGTTAACGAGGCGCGCGCCTGCGACATTTTCTTCGCCACCTTGCGAAAAAACGACCTCGCGGGCATAAGCGGGCGAGTATCGAAAGCGAACGACGCGGGAGTGAGACATGATCGGACGACTGAACCACGTGGCCATCGCGGTGCCCGACCTCGAAGCCGCCGCCGCGCAGTATCGCAACACGCTTGGCGCGACCGTCCGTGATCCGCAGGACGAGCCCGACCACGGCGTCACCGTGGTTTTCATCGAACTGCCCAACACCAAGATCGAACTGCTCTATCCTCTGGGCGACGACAGCCCGATCAAGGGCTTCCTCGACAAGCACCCGGCCGGGGGCATCCATCATATCTGTTACGAGGTCGACGACATCCTCGCCGCCCGTGACAAGCTCAAGTCGGACGGCGCCCGTGTGCTGGGCACCGGCGAACCCAAGATCGGCGCACATGGCAAGCCGGTTCTGTTCCTGCACCCGAAGGATTTCAACGGCTGCCTCGTGGAACTGGAGCAGGTCTGATGTCCGTCACCGGTGCGCTCGTCCTCTTCACCGTGATCTGGTTCATGACGATGTTCATCGTCCTGCCGATCACGCTCCGCACGCAGCAGGAGGACGGCGACGTCATTCCCGGCACCCACAAGGGGGCACCCTCCGACTTCCGGCTCGGGCGCACCATGATCATCACGACGCTGGTGGCGCTGCCGATCTGGGGCGTAGTGGCAGCGATCATCCTGTCGGGTGTGATCACCATCGACATGCTCGACTGGAACAACTACCTGGGCGAACGCGTCCCGAACTGATCGGGACACGTTTGATCAGCGCGCGACCGTCCCCGTCACCCGGTGGTAAAGATGCGTGAAGGTCGCCGCGCCTAGGATCGGGATGACCAGACCCACGAGCGGGATGGTCAGCGGGATCGCCATAAGTGTGCCAGCGAGCCAGATCTGTCCATTGTGCTTACGGCGTAGCTGGTTCGCGCGCACGCGCCCTTCCCGCCGCATCGCGGCCAGTTGGAAGAATTCCCGCCCGATCAGGTATCCGTTCACGATCCAGAACAGGATCGGCGCGAGCGGCCCGATAAAGAAGCTCATCCCCAGAGCGAGGATGTTGACCAGAACCGTCGCAAGGATCAGTCCGAGCGAATCCCTGAGCCCGTCCATCACGGTCACGTTCTGGGCGGGCGGAAGCTGGGGATAGTGTCGCTCTTCCACCGCCTCGGCCACCTGATCGAGGAAGATGCCCATGAAGGTGACGGACACCGGCACCATGAGGAAGGGCGAGAGCACAAGCATGACGCCCACAAGGGCCCAGCTCGCCAGCGAGTCGAGCCAGGCGATGTCGCCGATCCACGGCAGGCTCACCGTCTCGGGCAGGACGAGTCCGAGGAGGAACACCAGAAGCACCGTCAGCCCGACGAGAAGCCCGATGGTCAGGGCGAGGCCGAGCAGGAGCACCTTGCGGAAACGCGCGTCGCCCAGTTGGCCCAGCGCCTTGGAGAAGTCGGAGAAGATCATTCGGTCATCCACGCTGTGATAAGGTCGATGTCGGGTCGGGGCCGGTCCGGCGGGGCCGAGGTTTCGGTCCCGATATGGATGAAGCCCGCGATGCTTTCGTGACTGGCGAGCCCGAGCGTGGCATGCACGAACTCCGGGTCGTGGCTCGGCCAACCCGAAAGCCAGTTCGCCCCCCAGCCGGCGGCAAGGGCCGCATTCAGCATCGACAGGCACACGGCACCGGCCGACAGTAGCTGCTCCACATGGGGCACCTTGGGGCTCTCGACGGGCGAGAACACGACCGCGACGGCGAGATCGGCATCCGCGAACTGGCGGGTCGATTTCTCGATCTTCTCCGGCTCGATTCCCAACGCGGCACCGTGCACCGGCACCGCCTCGGCCAAACGCACGAGCGCCGACGCACCAAGGACGATGAACCGCCAGGGCTCGAGCTTGCCATGATCCGGCGTGCGGGCCGCAGCGGTGAGGATTTCGGTGAGTTCGTTGCGCGTCGGCACGGGGCCGGTCAGCGTTTTCGCGGGCCGCGATCGCCGCGTCAGCAGAAAATCGAGCGCGGCCTGGTTTCTTTCGGGCATGTGGGTCTCCTGTCCGTCCGGGGAGATGTCGGCACTTCTGCGCGCCGCGTCAACCGCTTGGCGGGAAATAGCTTGGCCTTGAACGGGTCGTGCCGGGGTGCGAAGAGCGTCGCATGAAGAAAGGCGAAATTGCCCACCTCGCAACCCCCGGTGCCGACATCGCCGTGCGTGTGATGCCGAACGCCGCCCGAAACGCGGTGACGGTGGAGGACGGGGTCATCCGCGTCTCGGTCACGGTCGTTCCCGAAGATGGCAAGGCAACCAAGGCCGTGGTCAAGCTGCTCGCCAACGCCCTTGGCGTCGCGAAGTCGCGGCTGGTGCTGGTGCGTGGCACCACGTCGCGCGACAAGCTTTTCCGCATCGACCCATGAAAAACGCCGCTCCGGAGGGAGCGGCGTTCTGACTTTCATGCCGTAGGGTCACTCGGCGGCGTCGAGCGCCCAGCCACCGACAGCCTTGACCTCGAGGAAGTCCTCGAGCCCCCAGACGCCGGCTTCGCGCCCGTTGCCCGACTGCTTCATCCCGCCAAAGGGGGCCCCGGCCCCGCGCGACTTGCCGTTCATCTCGACCATTCCAGACCTGAGCTTGAGCGCCAGCCGATTGGCCCGCGCCCCGTCCTGCGTCTGGACATAGTTCGTCAGGCCATAGACCGTGTCGTTCGCGATCTGGATGGCTTCCTCTTCGGTGTCGAAGGGGATCATGGTCAGGACCGGGCCAAAGATTTCCTCACGCGCGATGGTCATCTGGTTGTTGGCATCCGCGAAAACGGTCGGCTTGACGAAGAACCCCCGGTTCAGGTGCTCGGGACGGCCCAGACCACCGGCGACAAGGGTCGCGCCTTCGTCGATGCCCTTCTGGATCAGGCCCTGGATCTTCTCCCACTGTGCCGCATTCACGACCGGGCCGATATGGCGGCCTTCGTCATGCGCGTTGCCCACCTGCACCTGCTCGGCGGCGGCCTTCGCGGCTTCGACGGCCTGCGGATAGATGTCGCGCTGGACGAGCATCCGCGAGGGCGCGTTACAGGACTGACCGGAATTGTTCATCATCGACATCACGCCGCGCTTCACCGCTTTCTCGTCCGCATCGGCAAAGACGATGTTGGCGCCCTTGCCTCCCAGTTCGAGATGCACCTTCTTGAGTGTTTCGGCCGCGGATTTGGAGATCGCGATCCCCGCGCGAGTCGACCCCGTGAAGCTCACCATATCCACGTCCGGGTGGCTCGTGAGCCGCGATCCGGCCGTCGCGCCGTCACCGTTGACGAGGTTGAATACACCCTTCGGGAACCCGGCGGCGTCCATGCATTCGGCAAAGATCATCGCGTCGAGCGGGCTTTCTTCCGAGGGCTTGAGCACCATGGTGCAGCCCGCGATGGCGGCGGCGATGACTTTGAGGCTGATCTGGTTGAGCGGCCAGTTCCACGGGGTGATCAGCGCACAGACGCCCACCGCCTCATGCACGATCATCGTGTCCGGGGCATGCTCGCCCAGAGGCTTGATCCACTCGAAATTCTTCGCGGCCGCAAGGAAGGCCTTGGTATGCGCATATCCCGCGCCCCACTGCGACGACCGGGCGAGGTCAATGGGCGCGCCCATTTCCATCGTGACGGCTTGGGCGATGTCCTCGGAGCGTTCCTTGTAGATCGCGAGGAACTTCTCGACGAGCGCGATGCGCTCTTCGACCGGGGTCATCATCCAGTCCGGAAAGGCCGCCCTGGCCGCCGCGACCGCCTTGTCCACATCCGCCTCGGAGGCCAGCGAAATGACCGCGCAGGGTTCTTCGGTCGAGGGGTCGATGACCTCGTGATCGTGGGGGGTCGTGGGCGAAACCCATTCGCCGTTGATGTAGAAGTCGCGTTTCTCGAGCATGAATGCCTCCCGAAGTGTCGAGTTTGCGGCATCCTGTCACTCCTGCCGCGAGTCCACAAGCGACCGCACGGTCGGTTCCGCTTTGTCGCCGCGTCACGACGCGCCCGAAGACCCCCGTGCGTTCCGGTTGCGGCGTGAATTCAGAACGACATTCTGTCACAACCCTCTGGACGTGGAACGGGATCGGTTTACCTGTATCGCGAAGAATTGAAACAGAGAGGAGTCCGACATGGGCCTGCGTATCAACGACACCATCCCGAACATGACCGTGGAAACCGACATGGGGCCGATCAACCTCCATGACTTCGTCGGCGACAGCTACGCGATTTTCTTCTCCCATCCCAAGGACTTCACGCCGGTCTGCACCACCGAGTTCGGCGCGGTGGCACAGCTTGCCGACGAATGGGACAAGCGCGGCGTCAAGGTCCTGGGAATTTCCATCGACGGCGTCGAGGAACACAAGAAGTGGAAAGGTGACATCGAGTCCTACGCCGGCGCCAAGGCTGGCTTCCCGATCGTGGCGGACGAGGGTCTCGAAATGGCCAAGGCCTTCGACATGCTGCCCGCTGATGCCTATCTCCCCGATGGTCGCACCCCTGCCGACAGCGCGACCGTGCGCGCCGTCTTCATCGTCGGGCCAGACAAGAAATTGCGCCTGACCATGACCTATCCGATGTCGGTGGGCCGCAACTTCGCCGAGGTGCTGCGTGCCGTGGATGCCGTCATGAAGACCGACGGCGCCCCGCTCGCAACCCCGGCCAACTGGACCCCGGGCGAGGACGTGATCGTCGCGCTGTCCGTGTCCAACGACGACGCCAAGGCGAAATTCGGCGAGGTGGACATGAAGCTGCCCTACCTGCGCACGATCAAAGACCCGGCGTAAATCGCCATGATCCACGAAAAGCCCCGGTGATTGCACCGGGGCTTTTTGATTCGGCGCACGGCCCTTTCATCTTTCTCCAAATACTCATGCTTCGCAGGCCCAAGAAACCGCACCACGCCCGGCAGGCCCGTGACACGCGGCTCTGGGGGTCGCGGGGGGGCATCCCCCGCGCTGTCGTCGCCGCGCGTTAGCCTCGCCCGATATAGGGCATCTTCGTCGCCATGATCGTCATGAACTGCACATTGGCCTCGAGCGGCAGGGCGGCCATGTTCCAGACCGCCTCCGCCACATGGGTCACGTCCATCGAGGGCGGCGGCGCCTCGCCCGCGTCGCGCGCCTTCTGAACGATCCCCTCCAGCAGCTCGGTGCGCGCGTTTCCGATGTCGATCTGGCCACAGGCGATGTCAAAGGGCCGTCCGTCGAGCGACAGCGTCTTCGTCAGCCCTGTCACCGCGTGTTTCGTCGCCGTGTAGGTCACCGATCCCTCGCGGGGCACATGGGCGGAAATCGAGCCGTTGTTGATGATCCGCCCGCCCATGGGATCCTGCCTGCGCATCGCGCCAAAGGCCGCCCGGGCACATAGGAACATCCCGGTCAGGTTCACGTCGAGCGCGCGTTTCCAGTCGGAGACCGGAATCTCGTCGATCGGGGCGGCCGGTGTGAAGATGCCGGCGTTGTTGAAGAGCACGTCGACTCGACCCGCGCGGCCGAGGAAGTCCGCGAAGACCCCCTCCACGCTCGCCGCGTCGCTCACGTCGCCCGGCAGGACGACCGCGTTCGTCCGCCCGTCCGCAACCTCGCGCAAGAGCGACTCGCGCCGGGCCATGAGGCCCACGGTCCAGCCCTCCGACAGGAACTTCTCTGCCACCGCTCGGCCGATCCCGCCGGATGCGCCTGTCACCAGAATGCTAGGCATCGCTTTCCTCCCCTTCGAGCGTCAGCCGCGCCACGGGCTTGGGCAGGTCCTCGACCCCCAGCACCACCTGCGGTCGCGCCAGCGCATAGCGCGTGCACCATAGAAGCCGCTCCTCCGCCCGCGTGATCGCCACATAGGCCAGACGCTTCCAGAGCGGAATCCCCGCCTCGCTGCGTCCCATCTGGGCCGCAGCGTAAAGATCAGGGGCAAAGACCTGCACGTCTTTCCACTGGCTGCCCTGCGCCTTGTGGATCGTCACCGCCGCGCCGTGCAGGAATGCAGCGCCCATATTGGCGGCGAAGGGAATGAAGGGTTCTTCCTCGTCCGGCATCTCGATCTTGATGATGCTTGCGACCGAGATGTCCGGATCCTCGGCACCCACGACATGAACCCGTGAAAACCCGGCGCGTTTGCCCTCGCCCCGAAACACCACCTGCGCACCCTTGATCAGGCCCCGCGCCTCGAGGTCGATCCGCTTCTTTCGGTGCTTCAACGGCAGTTCGATCCCGTCGCAAATCAGCGGCTCGCCCGGAATAAGCCGATCCCCCGGCGCGCCCTGTGCCGCGCGAAAGGCGTGGATCAGCCGGATTCGCGTCTTGTTGCGCCAGACGAGGACGGGCGAGCGCGCCATGAGGTCGGCGTCGACGCGCGGCGCGATCACGACCCGGGGGTCGCGGCGCGCGGCATCCTCGACCATCCGCTCGAAGCGGTCGAAGGTCAGCCCCTCGTCAGCGAGCGCATGGGCAAGGTCGAGGATCGGGTTGTCGTCATCTTGGCGGTGGATACGGGACAAGGTGCAGACCTGCGGTTTCGCCAGCCGCTCGAACACCATCTGGCCCGATTGCCCGACGGGCGCGAGCTGTGCCGGATCGCCGAAGAGAATGAGCGTCGGAAAGATCTCGCGCAGGTCCTCGAACTGCTTCTCATCAAGCATCGAGCTTTCGTCGATGAAGCCGATGTCGAGCGGGTCGTCGCGCCGCTTCCAGCCGGTGATGAAATCCGAGCCACGCAGCCCGGCGGCGGCGAGCGCGCCGGGGATTGACTTCTGGTTCTGGTAGAAGGCCCAGGCCCGGTCGAGCGCCGCGTCGGTCAGTTCCTCGATCTCGGGGCGCGGCCCGTTCCCCGCGAGCCATTCGGCGATCTTCTCGTATTCCGGATGATAGACCGGGGTATAGAGGATCCGGTGGATCGTCGTCGCCGGCACGCCCCGGTTACGAAGCACCGAGGCCGCCTTGTTCGTGGGCGCGAGGATCGCCAGCGTGCGCCGGTCCTTGCGACGCTTGCCTTCCCAGTCGCCACTGACGACCTCGACGCCGGCCTCTTCGAGTGCCTCATAAAGCTGCGCGAGGAGCAGCGTCTTGCCTGACCCCGCCTTGCCGATCACCGCCATCACACGGGTCTTGCCCTCGGACATCGGGGTCAGGTGACCCTCGTCGATGTCCACGCCGGTCGAGCGCAGAACCTCGGCGACACGGTCATGGGCGTCGGCCTGATCGTCGGAAAGCTGAAGCGCGGGAAGGGTCATGGCGCGACCCTATCCCGCGGGCCGCGCGGGCACCAGACGCGATCAGGCGCTCTGGACGAGCGCGCCGGTCGAGCTTGAGGCCTGAAGCGCCAAGGAATACCGCAGCCACGCCCGGCTCGTCGCCCGATCGACGCCCACTTTGGCCAGCGTCGGGGCGAAGGCCGCCTCCTCCATCGACCACAGACCGACACCGATCCGGTCGCGCCCCTCGCCCACACGCCCCAGCACGTCGGGTTCCAGCCCCATGAGCCGGTAGATCCGCTCCATCCGCGCGTCGAAGACCCCGACGAAATGCTGAAGCTTCATCGCCGCCATCACCTCGCCCGCGCCCAGCGCCAAAGCGACCGAAGCGCGACGGTCGGCCTGTGGCGACAGGCAGAACCGTGTACACTCCCAGATGAAAGGACTTTCGATCCGATGACCGTTATTGATATGGGCGAAGTGGTCGTTCACCATGGTCCGCCCCGTGGTCGGCAGAAACCGCATCGACCCGCCGTGACGCCCGTCGGGCCGCTCCCAGATGACATAGAGCGGATTGAGCGCATCGTATTCATCCCGCTCCTCGCCCGCCGTATTCATCTCTACAGGCCATCCGAGACGGCGTGCGAATTGCTCGGCCCTGTCGGTGAACATGCTTCGCGCCAGATCCGGGAAACGGACCAGATCCTTCGCGTACAGATAACGGAGCATGGGGCCTCCTGTCCGGTTGCGGTGCTGCCGGAACAGGATGGCCCGCGTGCAGGGCGCAAAGGCTAACGGGGCGTTCGGTGGGGTCATCAGGTGGCGCGAGGACGCGGCCGCAAGTCGGGACTTGACGACTCTGGGAGTCCAGAAATCCAGGATTCCGGGATTCGGGAATCTTCAAAGCAAAGAATTCCGATCGGTGACAGGCGCTTACTCTGACCTTTCCCAGGCTGAATATTGAGGCTGATCCGAAATCAATCGACCCGCGACCTCATCGGACACGGGTTCTGCCGCTGACGAACAAAGAATGGCTGGCGATCCCTTGAGGACTCGAACCCCAAACCTGCTGATTAGAAGTCAGCTGCTCTATCCAGTTGAGCTAAGGGACCGCTCCGCCCTGATTAGCCAGCACCGGAGCGCGCTTCAACTCAAAACCGGGGATCAGCCGCGCAGCCGTCGGTTGACCAGCCACACCAGAGGCAGCGCGACGATAAAGCCCGCCAGGGCGGACCAGATGATGGGTTCCTGCGTGGTGTAGCCTGCGGTCAACGCCGCCACCATGAAAACGCCGGCCAGCGTGGTGCCGCCCATGGCATAAAGCGCGATGATGAGGAACATGGTCCCCTCCTTATGACTGTCGTATCCCGCTCCGATCCTGCGCCAGGGAAAATCCGGGGACATTGATCTGCGTCAGTCACCATGCATCCGGTGCGCCACCACGAACGCGACGGGCCAACCGATCAGCCAGCCCGCTGCGGCCGCCCCCACGAGCGGCCAGAGGCCCGTCACGCCGGAGACCAGCGCCACCACGACGGCGACGCCAGCGAGCGTGGTGCCGATCATCGAGTGAAGGATCAGGACGAGCCGCATCAGGGGCGCGCTCACGCGCCGGGCCGCACCATCCGCGTCATCACGTCGGATTTCAGAACGAAGCGCTGGAACAGGGCACCCGCGAAATGGAGCGCCACGAGGATGAAGAGCACCGACTTCATCACCTCATGCCCGTCGCCCGCGTTTTCGTTCACCGTGAACCAGGCGACCGCCCCCGACAGCGGAACGAGGATCATGAGCGCATAGAGCGCCCAATGCGTTCCATGAGCCACGGCGCGAAGAACGGCGGGTTCCTCTTCGGGCAGCGCGGGCGAGCCGCGCTTGAGCTTCACGCCGAGCCGCAGCACGACCAGCACCAGCACGCTCAGCCCGACGACCACATGCAGCATCGCCCCGGCACTCGGGCCAGCATAGGTGCCGCGCGTGACGGCCTCCCAAGCCTCCTCCATCCCGTCGTGGAACAGGAACTGGACAGCGATGAGAAGAAAGATGACCCAGTGCAGCGCGATCTGGAGCCGGGAATAACCTGCGGGTTTGGACGACATGGGAACCTCCGTTTGGACACGCGAGTGATACGTGGATCACCCGGGATTCCGTCGCAGAGTGGTCCCGAGGACCGTCTCTGTCCATCGTCCAATGCGCCGCAGCCGGTCAATGCGTGCCGACGGGGCGTCCATTGCGCCAGTGCGGGTCTTCGCGGCGCATGTATTTCGCGTTCCAGATCCCCGCCGGAACCCCGACGATCAGCCCTATCACACCTGCCACCGCGAAGGCGATCCAGCTCACCAGGCCCACCGCGAGCGCGGCGATAACGACCGCCCCGGCGACACAAGACGCCCAGAGCGGGATCAACACCAGTCTCCAACCATATTTCATGGCGAACCTCCTGTCCTGTCGACATGGATGCAAACCGAACGCCCCGGCTCGCCACCGGGTTCCGACGGCCCTATGTGCGCGGGCCTCCCAGCGCCTCGGCCAGAAGGTCCGCATTGCGGCGGTGCGACTTGAAGAAGAGGTCGAAGATATCGCCCAGGATCGGGATCGAGCCGACCCCCGCGTCGATGGCCGCGTTGCCCACCATCCGGGCGAGCGTGGCCTTCGGCACGTTGTGGCGCATGGCCACGGCGAGGATATAGACCGAGGGCGCGAGCATCGCGATATCGCCGATGCCGGGGATCAGCCCGATGATACTGTCGAGCCCGAAGCGAAGGCGCGTGCCCGGGATGCCATAGCGCGTGTCGAACAGGCGCGCGATCCGCTGCACCCGGGCGAGGTCGGCGGCGGCGTTGGTGTGGTTGAGCGGCGTGGCACGGGGGAGCGTCCGGTCGGCGGGCATGGGCTGCGGTCTCCTTTGGAGGGAGAACGTTGGGAGGTGGGGGGAGGTTCCGGAGCAGAGGCGAAGCGATTACGAGGGAAGAGTTCAACGGCTCAGTTTATACTCCTTGTTGTCCAACCGAAGTCTCACAACAGGCACTCTACCACTGCATACTTCACGAACTTCAGCCTCTCGGCTTCGGGATGCCCGCATCCCGACGAGGACCTCTTTCAATTCTAGACAATGCACGGGCTTGTACCCATCTTTGTCCGAACGCTTGTGAATACGCCACTCGCGTTCGTATTCCCAGTCTGCCGCCTTACCCAATATCATGGCATTGAAAGCATGCTCCGAGCGGTCAATCAATGCGCCATTGCTCTCAGACGCATATAACCACGCAAGAATATCAACGGTGGTGATGTGCGATCTTTCGTCGGAGTAACAGATCGGAAGCGGCGCATCCTCACCTGTAAGCTCCACAAATTCTGGGCGGTAGGCGAATACAAGTACCAATCCAGTATGTCCAGACGCGTAATGAGACCACATTAGAGGATGATCCCAAGCCTCGCATAGACATATTATCTTCGACTGACTTCTTACGCGATCGGCCATGCTGTCGAGCTTATGTCTATGTTTCATCACATTGGGCAAGTTAACTTCGAACTTCTTCCGAAGCTCTCGCTTGCGATGGGACCTGCCTAACCCGAAAAAGTGCTCAGAGTGTTGGTCGACAAGATACCGTCGACGTAGCTGTCTGTAGGTTTGGAAAACGTCTTTGTTTGATGATTTCGTAAACGCCGGATTGCAGTCAAATGGATCATTGGCATTGGCCACAGAAGAAAACCAGTGCTGCTTTCTTGAAAGCGCTTCTTCAATTTCATGAAGTGCATATTCCGTGTCGCCAGGCCGGTAACGGCACAAAGTGCTTGGAATGAGACCATTATTATCAATTAAGTTCATAATTCCGCCTTGGAAACTAACCCAAACTTCGAAGAGTGAATTTTGCACTCAAAGGGGACACAGTCTGCAATAACTATAAACTTTTCTAGGTTCCCTTAGAAGATTTTTGGTATTGCTGGGTAGATAATTAGACGCGCCAGTCCCGTCGGTGGGAACTTTGATCCGCTTGCGGCCTGCGGTTTACCTCAAAAGCCCGAACTCGGATTGAAACCGCGAGACATCGCCAATGCACCCGCACCCGGGGGCGGGTGGGGCGCGTCGCGGGCTAGTCACCCGCTCCTTGCAGTTGTCAGGAACATCTTTTGAACCAGACGTTCAGCGTTTGAGGCGAGGACTCGAACTAAACCCTGGGGCAAGGTCATAAGACGCACCCTACTCATCCATCTTCAACGCCGAGATAAACGCTTCCTGCGGGATCTCTACCTTCCCGAACTGGCGCATCTTCTTCTTGCCGGCCTTCTGCTTTTCCAGAAGCTTCTTCTTCCGGGTGGCGTCGCCGCCGTAGCACTTGGCCGTCACGTCTTTCCGCAAAGCAGACAAGGTCTCCCGCGCAATCACTTTCCCACCAATCGCCGCCTGGATCGGGATCTTGAACATATGGCGCGGGATCAGGTCCTTGAGCTTTTCGCACATCGCCCGGCCGCGCGCCTCGGCGCGGTCGCGATGGACCATCATGGACAGCGCATCCACCGGCTCGTCGTTCACGAGGATCTGCATCTTCACGAGGTTGTCCTCGCGGTAGCCCATGAGCTGGTAGTCGAAGCTCGCATAGCCCTTGGTCACCGATTTCAGCCGGTCGTAGAAGTCGAAGACCACCTCATTGAGCGGCAGGTCATAGACAACCATCGCCCGCGACCCGGCATAGGTCAGGTCGAGCTGGATGCCGCGACGGTCCTGGCAGAGCTTCAGCACGTCGCCAAGGTAGTCGTCCGGCACGAGGATCGTCGCCTTGATGCGCGGCTCTTCGACGTGGTCGACATAGGTCAGGTCGGGCATGTCGGCGGGGTTGTGCAACTCCCGCATCGTGCCGTCCTTCATGTAGAGGTGATAGACCACCGAGGGCGCGGTGGTGATCAGCTCGATGTCATACTCGCGCTCGAGCCGGTCGCGGATGACCTCGAGGTGCAGTAGACCAAGGAAGCCGCAGCGGAAGCCAAAGCCCAGCGCGGCCGAGGTCTCCATCTCGTAGCTGAAGGAGGCGTCGTTGAGCGCCAGTTTCTCGATGGCGTCGCGCAGGTCCTCGAACTCGGCGGAATCCACGGGGAACAGGCCGCAGAACACCACCGGAATCGACGGTTTGAAGCCGGGAAGGGGCTTGTCCGCCCCCTTCTTCTCGGTCGTGATGGTGTCGCCCACCTTGGTGTCGCGCACCTGTTTGATCGAGGCGGTGATGAAGCCGATTTCGCCCGGCCCAAGCTGGTCGCAGGGGATCATGCCCGGGCGGAACACGCCGATGCGCTCCACCGGATAGACGGCGCCCGTCTGCATCATGCGGATACGGTCGCCCTTCTTCAGGACCCCGTCCATGATACGGACTAGCACGACGACGCCCAGGTAGGGGTCATACCAGCTGTCGACCAGCATCGCCTTGAGCGGCGCGCCCGCGTCCCCGGTGGGGGCGGGCAGCTTGTGCACGATGGCCTCCAGCGTCTCATGGATGCCGACGCCGGTCTTCGCCGACACGCGGATGGCACCTGAGGCGTCGATCCCAATCACATCCTCGATCTGCTCGGCCACCCGGTCGCAGTCGGTCGCGGGCAAGTCGATCTTGTTCAGGATTGGCACGATTTCGTGGTCGGCGTCGATGGCCTGATAGACGTTGGCCAGCGTCTGCGCCTCGACCCCTTGAGTGGAATCGACGACCAGCAGCGACCCCTCGACGGCGCGCATGGACCGGCTCACCTCATAGGCGAAGTCGACGTGACCGGGCGTGTCGATGAGGTTGAGCACATAGTGCTCGCCGTTATCGGCCTCATACTCGATCCGCACCGTCTGGGCCTTGATCGTGATGCCCCGCTCCCGTTCGATGTCCATGGAATCGAGCATCTGCGCCTTCATGTCCCGGTCGGCGACGGTCTTCGTCTCCTGGATCAGGCGGTCGGCAAGGGTGGATTTCCCGTGGTCGATATGGGCGACGATGGAAAAGTTGCGGATGTGAGCGAGGTCAGTCATGGCGCGCGAGATATCAGGCTTCCGGCACCCGTGGAAGTGGGCAAAATCATGCCGCGGCGTTTGTCTGCGCGTCCAAGCACCCCCATGTCGTATCCGAGAGGAGAAATATCATGACTATGGGCGTCTGGATCGCGATCGGCATCGGAATTGGAACCGGGTTCGGTGTCGCGATGGACAATATTGGCGTGGGCATTGCCTTCGGTGCCGGCATTGGCGCGGCCTTCGGTGCCGCACTGGGCGACACCAAGAACAAGAAGGATGACCCCGGCGATCCGCCCGAGGGCCCCTAACCGCGCATCTCGCGCAGACCGCGCCCCCAGCTTTCCAACTCGTCGAGCATGAGCTTCGCCCCGTCGATCATTGCCTCGTTGGGTTCCAGCACGCCGTCTTTCACCATGCGGTGGACGAAGGGCACGGGGATCGACTTCGACAAGGCCACCATGTTGAGGTTGCCCATCAGCCCGCGCAAGACCTGCATCGACCGGAGCCCGCCCGACACCCCGCCGTAGCTTACCACCGCGGCCGGCTTCTTCGACCATTCGAGAAGCAGATACTGCAGCGCGTTCACCACGCTCGCGGGGGGGAAGAAATCGTATTCCGGCGTGACGAATATGAACCCGTCCGCCTCATCCGCGATCGCCGCCCAGCGTTTGGTATGTTCGTGCTGATAGTCCTGCATCGAGGGATGTTTCGGCTCGTTCATCAGCGGCAGGTCAAGCTCGGCCAGATCCACGACGTCGATGTCGAAAGCCGCCCTTTCGCGCGCGACACCGGCGATCCAGTCGGTCACGACGGGACCGATGCGACCGGGCCGGGTCGAGGCGGTGATGATCTTGATCTTGAGCGGCGCGTCCTGCGACATGGGAACCTCTTTTCTGAAATGCGGCTCCTGAAAACTTGCGTGGCAAAAGTGCGGTCTGCAACCCACCCCTCTGTGCATCAGTGCAGACTGAATTTCCTTCGCTGCTTCCCAAATACCTTGGAGGGGTCAACATTGTTGTGCCATTGGACCGAGCGACAATGGCGAAGGGGGAGGCAAAGCCTCCCCCAGACGGTCGTCGCAGGCGAAGTCTGCGACGAAACCATCAGGAGCCGATGCCCATGCAATTGGCATAATAGGTGACCGTCGCGGGCCAGTCGGAAAACACGCCCTGCACGCCCACATCCTGCGCCAGCGCGTCGAGCACTTCGAAATAATCGGCGTCGTTGTCGATCACCTCGTTCACGCTCTCATAATACCAGCCGCCCCCGTTCATCAGCGGACCCGAGCGTTCCAGGGTCCAGGCAATGAGGTTCAGCCCGGCCGCCTTCGCGGCCTTCGCATAGGCGGACGCAACGATCTCGCCCTCTTCCAGCGTGACAAGCATGTTGATCGAGGGGGCGAGGTAATTGACGCCGTCCGCCTTCAACGCCGCGAAATCCTGCAGCCAGGTAGTTTCGTCCTGCTCGTCGAAGCCATCGGTCCATTCCACGAGGAACACGGCCTGTGCCCCGAACTCCCCCTCGTTCTCGATCCAGTATTTCACCACGTCTTCGTTGAAACTCTGCGGCCAGACGCGGGCGGGGTCGATCCCGGCGACGCGGTATTCCTCGATCATCTGATGGGCATAGTCGTCCATCGTGTAGCCGTCGAAGGGCATGTCGACCGCCGGGTCCTTCAACTCGGGGGTGAATTGTGCGTCCATTTCGTCGAAGAGCGCGATCGAGTCCGCATGCGTCATGAGCGTGCCGCCCATCGCCGAATAAAGATCGGTGCGCCAGGGCGCGGTCGCGTTCATGTAGTCCTCGACCGTGGTCGCCTCCGGATTGCCCGCGTCCATCTTGCCGATGAGCCCTTTGAACTCGGCCAGCGTGATGTCCGAAGTCCGACATTCCACCTGAGCCTCTTCGGTGCCGGTCGCCCCCGTGAAGGGGACAGTGCATTTGGCGGCGAGGTCCGTGGCCAGGATATTCGTGGTCGTATGCAGGTCGTTCTGCGCATGGCGGCAGACGAGTTCCTTGTCCGCCGTGAAGGCCACGTCACATTCCATCACGCCTGCGCCCATCCGTGCGGCGGCGCGATTGCTCTCCACCGTGTGCTCCGGAAACATGAGCGGTGCGCCCCGGTGCGCGATGGAAAAGGGCGACGACTGCATCTCCATCCCCGTGCAGGAGGCGAGCTTGTCCTTGAGTGGACCCGCCTCCATCCGGTCGATGAGATAAAAGGGCCGCGGTCCCAGTTCCACGGTATTCGCCATGGCGGTGCCTGCCATCAGTGCGCCCAGAATGACGGGGCTGGCGGCAAGCGCCGTGAAAAAGCTGCGTTTCGGGATCATGTCGTCCTCCGACTGTTGGTTTCGCTTGATCCGAACAGAGTGCGGAATTGGGAAACAGCGGCGTGACGGTCCTGCGACGACCCAGCAAAACTTGCGTGACGGCTGTTACACGGAAAGCGGGTGACGCGCCCACGCGGGAGGACTAGCGTCGGGCCATGACCGCGATCCTCACCGTGACCCTGAACCCAGCGCTTGACCTGTCGACTTCGGCCCCCGTGGTGCGCCCCGGTGACAAGCTGCGCTGCGATGCTCTGAGGGCGGAACCCGGTGGCGGCGGGGTGAATGTGGCACGGGCCGTCGGCATTCTGGGCGGGCGGGCGCAGGCCTTCGTCGCGCGCGCAGGTCACGTGGGCGACCAATTCGCCGACCTCCTCGCGACAGAGCCGCTCGATCCGGTCTGGTTCGACATGCCCGGCGAGACCCGCCAGTCCCTCGCCGTCACCGACCGCGAAAGCGGCGCTCAATACCGCTTCGTCATGCCGGGACCGGTCTGGACCGAGGCACTGGGTGACAGGGCCTGCGCCGCCATCGCCGAAGCCGCGCACGAGGACGCGCTCGTCGTCCTCTCGGGAAGCCAGCCTCCCGGCCTGCCTGCCGCATTCCCGGGGGCGCTCGTCGCGGCGACAGCGCAAAAGGGTGCGCGGGTCATCCTCGACACCTCCGGCCCGCCGCTTCGCACGCTTGCCTCCGCCTCTGCCCCCTATGTGCTGCGCCTCGACGGAGCCGAAAGCGCCGATCTTGCCGGGCATCCCCTGCCCGACCGTGCCGCCGTCGCCGGTTTTGCCCAGACGCTGGTGGCCAAGGGGCTGGCCGAGATCGTGGTCCTGGCGATGGGGGCGCAGGGCTCGGTGCTGGCAAGCCGCGCGGGGCTCTTTCATGCCACGACGCCCGATGTGCCGGTGCGCTCCAAGATCGGAGCGGGTGACAGCTTCGTGGGCGGCTTCGCCCTCGCCCTGTCCCAAGGCGCCCTGCCCGAGGCCGCGCTGGTAAGGGGCTGCGCCGCGGCTTCCGCCGCCGTCATGACCGATGGAACCGAACTGTGCCGGCCCGCCGATGTCGACCGCCTCGCCGCCGCTGCCACACTGACGCGGCTTTGACCGCCGTCCGAACGCAGGTGATTCCCCAAAGCCCGAAGTCGTGCTATAGACCGCGCCCGTGGCGGTATTCTGCGCCATGGCAACGAAATCGGGAGCAACCGATGCAAGGGATACTGAAGGGTGCGGTGCTGGCAGGCACCGTCACGTTTGGCTGCGTCGTCGGCGCGCCGGGGCCGGCAGCGGCCATGGGGATCATCGAGAAGGCCTGTGTGGGCTCCGAACGCGGCAGCGCCGCCGCCGTCCTGTGCACCTGCATTCAGCAGGTCGCGGATCAGGTTCTCGCCCCCTCCGACCAGCACAAGGGCGCGGCGCTGTTCGACGACCCGCACAAGAGCCAGGAACTGCGTCAAAGCCCGGATGAGAACGACGAGAGCTTCTGGTTGAAGTGGAAGGAATACGGGGCCGCCGCCGAGAGGTATTGCAGCTAGAACACTAGAGCCGGGCGATCAGACCCCGCGCGCAGTCTTCGATCAGGTCGAGCGTCCCGTCGAAGTCGCGCGTGTAGTAAGGATCGGGCACGTGGTCCGCTCCGGCGAACGGCCCCGCAACATCCGCAAAGTTGGTGAACAGCACGACCGTCGTTCCGTCGCCTGCCGGGCGAAGCGCCTCCACCTCCGCGCGGTTCTCGTCGTCCATCACCACGATCATGTCGAAGCGGCCGAAATCCCGGGTGGAAAACTGGCGCGCGCGCAGGGTGGACATGTCGTAGCCCCGCGCCCGCGCCGCCGCCTGCATCGCGCCATAGGGCGGCTCGCCAATATGCCAGCCCGAGGTGCCCGCACTGTCGACCCTCACGCCGCGCCCCTGGGCAAAGGCCCGCGTCACGGCCTCGGCTGCCGGCGACCGGCAGATGTTTCCAAGACAGACGAAGAGGATGGACTGGCTCATGGTCGCGAGCATAGGCCCCCTGTGCCTTGCCTCAAGTCAAACGATGATCAACCCCGTCGAGAGCGCGCGCGCCACCGCATGGGTCGTATTGATCGCGCCCAGCTTGTGGCGCGCGCTTTCGATATAGACACGTATCGTATGTTCCGAGATGCCGAGCTCCGTCGCCGCCTGTTGCCGCGACAGCCCCCGCGCCAGACATCGGATCGAGGCGAGCTCGCGAGGAGACAGTTGCGGCGCGGCGAGCGGGTCGGAGCCCTGCTCGAACTGAAGCGCGCGCTTGTTGAACTCATGCGCCAGAACGATGAGGTCATGGTCGTTGGCCTCGATGAAAGCCTCCCATACATCGTCTTCGCAAGTGTGGTTCAGGGTGAAGAGCGCGAATTGCCCCTGCGGGCCGTGGAGCGGGACGGAATAGCCCTGATTGCCCAGCCCGTGATCCAGCGCATCCAGATACATCGCCCGCGCCGGTTTGGCAGACCAGTCGAACTGCTTCCAATTGGCCGGAGTGAACCTTTGGAAACAGCCGAAGATCACCGGGTCCATCCGGAGGTAGTCCATCTCGAGATAGCGATCCACCCAGGACGAGGGATAGGTCCCCGCCCCAAAGCGTTCTCCGTCCGAGTTCACCCAGTGATAGACCGTATGCGTAACGCCGTAGTGGTCCCGGACCGCTTCGGTCACGGCTTGCAGTCGCTCAAGCGTGTCGGCGCTCGCCAAAGAGGAAAGCAACGTTTGAACTCTGGCCTTCATGGTCATCCCCACGTTCGTCGGACCTCATACCGAGGCCTCCGCGCGCGGCGAGTTCGGCCGTCGCCACCAGGATCGCATCGTCGAGCGCGGCGGCGCTGGCCCGAAGCCCTTTTGCGTCCGCAAAGGCCCGGAGGTCGGCCATGACATCAATCAGCCAAACGTGTTTCATGTAAAGGATCACCTTAAGGTTGTGGTTCGTTAATTTTCATCTCCCGGAAATTGCAGGACAATTCGCTGCTTTGCCCTCCCCTTTTCTGGTGAGGTCAGCGCGGCCAAGGCCCTGTTCGGACTGCGATTGTTCACGGATCGACGACAATTGGACGAGAGTGATTCGCGGATCATTACGCAGAATTGCCGGCAGGTGCTCATAGCAAAGGGCCCCGCAGTTACCTGCGAGGCCCCTAATCATGTTTCCGCCCGGATCAGCGCGCGTCGATCACGTCTTCCAGCGTCCTGAGACCCGTTCTGGGCGCCTGAACGAGAACCGACATGTTCCCGGGCTTATGCTCGTTCTTGTACATCATCATATGCGCCGCGGGGATTTCGTCCCAGGGGAACACCTCCGACATGAAGGGGTCGATGCGCCGTTCGATCATCAGCTTGTTCGCCGCCGCCGCCTGCTTCAGGTGGGCGAAGTGCGACCCTTGCAAGCGCTTTTGGTGCATCCAGATGTAGCGCACGTCGAAGGTGCAGTTGAAACCGGAGGTCCCGGCGCAGATCACGACCATGCCGCCCTTCTTGCAGACGAAGGAGGAGACAGGGAACGTCGCTTCGCCCGGGTGCTCGAAGACGATGTCGACGTTGTTGCCCTTGCCGGTGAACTCCCAGATCGCCGCGCCGAAGCGACGGGCTTCCTTGAACCACTCCTTGTATTCGTCGGTGTTCACCGTGGGAAGCTGGCCCCAACAGTTGAAGTCCTTGCGGTTGATGACGCCCTTGGCGCCCAGCTGCATGACGAAGTCGCGCTTGTCCTCGCCCGAGATCACGCCGATCGCGTTGCCGCCCGCGGCGTTGATGAGCTGGATCGCATAGGAACCGAGACCGCCCGAGGCCCCCCAGACCAGTACGTTCTGACCGGGCTTCAACTCATGCGGGTGGTGGCCGAAGAGCATCCGGTAGGCGGTGGCGAGCGTCAGCGTGTAACAGGCGCTTTCTTCCCAGGTCAGGTGCTTGGGACGCGGCAGAAGCTGCTGCGCCTGCACGCGGGTGAACTGGGCGAAGGAGCCGTCCGGCGTCTCGTAGCCCCAGATCCGCTGGCTCGGCGAATACATCGGGTCGCCACCGTTGCATTCTTCGTCGTCGCCGTCGTCCTGATTGCAGTGGATGACGACCTCGTCGCCCACTTTCCAGGTCTTCACCTTGTCACCCACCGCCCAGACGATACCCGACGCGTCGGAGCCGGCGATGTGGTAGTCCTGCTTGTGGACGTCGAACATGCTGATCGGGACGCCGAGACCGGCCCAGATGCCGTTGTAGTTGACGCCCGCCGCCATCACGAGGACCAGAACCTCATGGCTGTCGATCCGGGGCACGTCGACCACCTCGACCTGCATCGCCTTGTTGGGTTCGCCCTGACGGTCCCGACGGATGGCCCAGGCATACATCTGTTTCGGCACGTAACCCATCGGGGGGATCTCGCCGATCTCGTAGAGATCCTTTTCGGGCGCGTCGTAGGCGGCGATCGCCGGTGCATCGAGTGACATCTGGGCCTCCTTGGTCCAACTGCGAATCTGTTGCCGCAACGCAGAATTGCGGCTGCTGGTGCAGCATTACGGATGGCCGCGCAACTATGCAACCCTACTTAGGTGCATTTTGTAATTTTATGTCGCGCTCGATTTCGTAGCGGTGGGCACGCCCGGCGCGGGTATGGCCAGCCCGGGGCAGAGATGCGCGATGGATCTGGCGTAATAGTGCAGCAACTCGCGTTCGCTGTCGTTCACAATGATGCGCCCATCCTTTTCCTCGATGGCGCGGCGCACGAGGAGGAGCTCGAGCCCCTGCTCCACGGGATCGAACCGGGGCGAACGCGGCATATGGATCTGCGCGCCCCGCCGCGCCATGTCGCGCACCATCGTGTTGAAGCGCTCGGAAATCTCGGCGCGCGTCAGGCTGGTCTCCTCTGACAGCACGGCCGCCATGACCGGCACCGGCAAGACTGGAACCGCGGCCCGGATCCGCGCCATCATGCGCCGCGCGAGCTGGGTCGTCGGCGACTTCAGATGCGGGTTCTCCGACAGGAAGGCCGCCAGCGACAGGGGCTCGCCCACGCTCACGCTGGCATAGCCGAAGCGTTTGAACCGGCCCGTGATCTTCAGAAACAGATGCGCCAGGACGTGTCGCAACAGGTCGAAGGCCCGCAGCCGGAACCGCCGCACACCGCTTCGCGAAGCCCCGATCAGGACCCGGTCTTCGATCACCCGGTCGTAATTGAGCCCCACCGGCACGAAGACCACGTCCCGCGACACCCCCGGCTTGAACCCGTCCACGATATACGAAATGAGACCCAGCTTCGGCTCGCCGACTTCACCCGTCAGCGACAGCCCGCCCTCAGGAAAAATGCCCTGCGTCGTGCCCTCGGCCACGGCGACCTGAATGTAGCGTTCGAGCACCTTGCGATAGAGCGCATTGCGGCTTTTCCGCCGGATGAAATAGGCACCCATCGCCCGGATCAGCACCGACAGGGGCCAGACCCGCGCCCATTCTCCCACCGCATAGGACAGATGCGACCGCCCCATCGCGAGCCACGTGACCAGCATGTAATCCATGTTCGACCGGTGGTTCATGACGTAGACGACGGTGGCATCGGGGTCGATATCCTTGATCACCTGCTCGTCGATCTCGTCGATCCGCACCCGGTAGAACCAGCGGGAAATGGTCCGCGTCAATCGCCGCGCGAAGCTGAAGTAAAGGAAGGCCGAAAACCGCGGCACGATCTCGCGGGCGTAGCGGCGGGCCAGTTCGAAGCCGACTTGTTCCGGCACACCTTCCTCGCGGGCATGGTCCCGGATCGCCTCGGACACCTCGCCGTCGTAAACAAGCCGCTGGATAAGGTCGTGCCGGTGGGCGAGCTTGAAGGGCTCGATCGGCCGGGTTAGGCGCGTGTTCAACCGCGCCACGGCGCGTTCCATCCGGCGACGGAAAAACCAGCGAACCGACGGGAACAGGAAATGCGACGCCAGCGTCACGGCGGCGAAGGCAAGGATCAGGACGAGCAGCCAGAGCGGCAATTCAACCGTGCGTGTCATAAGCGAGTGATGCCCAAGCGCATTGGCCTGAGCAAGCAATTCCAAGGCGGTAGCGCAGGTTTGCCGCAGCGCCGTGCGCCTTTTGCCACCCGAAAGAATTACTCCTCGTCTTCTATTGGACCCGTGTTATTGTCCGATCATCATACTGATGAGGGGGACTTTTCATGGTTCAATATGTTCGACGTTTTCTCACGATTTCCGCCTTGGCCGCCATGGCCACCGCGACCTTGGGCCCCGCACCCGCGCAGGCCGACAACCTCAACCGCTGGGTCACGGTCGTGAACAAGACCGGCTACACCATCGTGCGCTTTTATGCTTCGCACAAAGGGATGCGAAACTGGGGCGTGGACCATCTTGGCCGCCAGCAATTGCCCAGCGGCTATTCCTTCCAGCTCAACTTTTCGAACGACCGGTCGGGCTATTGCATTTATGATTTCCGGGCCGAGTTCGACGACGGCGACGTGCTGGAACGCTTCGGCGTGAACGTCTGCGAGATCGGGACCTATACCTACAACTGAACCCGCACAGCTTTCGCGGGCAGACTGCGCCTTCTCCGCGCAATGATCTGACTTTGGAATGGGGGCTTGCGTAATTTTGTTGCGCCGTCGATAATGCTGCGGTGCAACATAACCGCGAGTCACCTTCCATGCCCGAGATGCTTTCGAACGAGGTCAAGAAAGACAGACCCTGGCTGTTCCGCACCTATGCGGGTCATTCCACTGCGAAAGCCTCGAACGCGCTTTACCGCAACAACCTGTCGCGTGGGCAAACGGGCCTCTCGGTCGCCTTCGACCTGCCGACCCAGACCGGATATGACAGCGACCACGTCCTCGCGCGTGGCGAGGTGGGCAAGGTCGGCGTGCCGGTCGCGCATCTGGGCGACATGCGGATGCTCTTCGAAGACATTCCGCTCGAACAGATGAACACCTCCATGACGATCAACGCCACCGCCCCGTGGCTCCTCGCGCTCTATATCGCTGTGGCCGAGGAACAGGGCGCGGACGTCTCGAAACTGCAAGGCACGGTGCAGAACGACCTGATCAAGGAATACCTCTCGCGCGGCACCTATGTCTGCCCCCCCGCGCCGTCGCTTCGCATGATCACCGACGTCGCGGCCTATACCCGCGAGCACCTGCCCAAGTGGAACCCGATGAACGTCTGTTCCTACCATTTGCAGGAAGCAGGCGCGACGCCGGAAGAGGAGCTCGCCTTCGCGCTGGCAACCGCCATCGCGGTCCTCGACGACCTCAAGACCAAAGTGCCCGCCGAGGCCTTCCCCGAAATGGTCGGGCGCATATCCTTCTTCGTGAACGCGGGCATCCGCTTCGTCACCGAGATGTGCAAGATGCGCGCCTTCGTCGAGCTTTGGGACGAGATCACTGCCGATCGCTACGGCGTCGAGAACCCGAAATTCCGCCGCTTCCGATACGGGGTGCAGGTGAACTCGCTCGGCCTCACCGAACAGCAGCCGGAAAACAACGTCTACCGCATCCTGATCGAAATGCTCGCCGTGACGCTTTCAAAGAACGCGCGCGCCCGCGCCGTGCAATTGCCCGCGTGGAACGAGGCGCTGGGACTGCCGCGCCCCTGGGACCAGCAGTGGTCGCTCCGGATGCAACAGATCCTCGCCTATGAGACCGACCTTCTGGAATACGACGACCTTTTCGACGGCAACCCGGCGGTCGAGCGCAAGGTCGCCGCGCTGAAGGAAGGAGCCCGGGCCGAGCTTGACCAGATCGACGGCATGGGGGGCGCGGTCGCGGCCATCGACTACATGAAGTCGCGTCTTGTCGAAAGCAATGCCGAGCGGATCGCCCGGATCGAGACGAGCCAGACCACCGTCGTCGGCGTGAACAAATGGACCGACGCGGCACCTTCGCCACTCACCTCTGGCCCCGAGGCGATCATGGTTGCCGACCCCGAGGCCGAGGCCGACCAGGTCGCGCGTCTGAACGCCTGGCGGGACGCCCGCGACGACGCCGCCGTGAAAGCCGCGCTGGACGAGGTGCGCGCTGCCGCACGGTCGGGCCGGAACGTGATGCCCGCCTCGATCAAGGCGGCGAAGGCCGGGGCAACCACCGGCGAATGGGGCGACGCCGTGCGCGCCGAATTCGGCCAGTACCGCGGGCCGACAGGCGTGTCGAAGAACCCCTCGAACCGCACTGAAGGGCTCGACGAGATTCGCGAGCAGGTCTCTGCCGTTTCGTCGGCTCTTGGGCACAAGCTGAAATTCCTTGTCGGCAAGCCGGGCCTTGACGGCCATTCCAACGGCGCCGAACAGATCGCTGCCCGCGCCCGCGACTGCGGCATGGACATCACCTATGACGGCATCCGTCTCACGCCCGAGGAACTCGTCGCCTCCGCAGTCGAGACGGGGGCGAATGTCGTCGGGCTTTCGATCCTGTCCGGCTCTCATATTCCCCTGATCGAGGAATTGATGGAGCGGATGCGCGCTGCCGGGCTTGGACATGTGCCCGTCGTCGTCGGTGGTATTATCCCCGAGGACGACGCCCACAGGTTGCGCGCGATGGGCGTGGCCAAGGTCTATACTCCGAAGGATTTCGAGCTGAATACCATCATGTTCGATATCGTCCGACTTGTTGACCCAAGAGCCAAGGCGGCGGAATAACACCGACCAGACGCAATCAAAGCGTCCTTCCAACCGCCGCGGGAGCGGAGGCTCTACGATTTTATTGCGGGAATCTGTCCATTAGGATAGGAATTCAAAAATGCGGAACGTTTTTTCGCAGTGAGTTTTATTCAAGGACGGGATCTCGCGATGAAAATCAATCTGAAGGGGATGTCCCGCAAGGAGCTTGAGAAACTCCGGGCGGATGTCGACAAGGCACTCGAGAAGGTCGGGGACGAGGAAAAACGTGCGGCCCTCGAAGCGGCGCAGAAGGCCGCCAAGGCCTTTGGCTATTCGCTCGCCGACCTCGCGGATGTGAAAGCCCCCCGCAAGCCCGCATCGAAGAAGGCCGACGGACGGTCGAAGGTTGCGCCGAAATTCCGCCACCCCGAGAATGGCGATGTGACCTGGACAGGGCGCGGTCGTCAGCCGAAATGGGTGGTTGAATATCTTGCGAACGGTGGTTCGCTCGACGACATCACGATCTGAAATAATTGGTCGAAATGACAGATCGGGTCCGGTTTTGCCGCCGGGCTCGATCTTTACATTTCCCATACAAGTTTTCATCTAGGACGCGGCCAGACGGTCAATCCCTTATTCCCAGGCACGAAAGACTCCTCATGAAACTCCGTAAACTCGGCAAGAACGGCCCCAAGGTCTCGGCCATCGCGCTCGGTTGCATGTCCTTCGCGGGCTTTTACGGCAAGACCGACCGTGACGAAGGCTTCGCGACGCTGGACGCCGCGCGCGATGCCGGCATCACCTTTCTCGATACCTCCGATCTTTACGGACAGGGCCTGTCCGAAGAATGGATCGGCGCTTATCAGGCCGACCGTGGCCACCGGTTCCAGATCGCGACCAAGGGCGGCATCGTCGCCGGGGCGCCGCGCGGCACCGCAGACAATTCCGAGGAATACCTGCGGCGCCACCTCGACGCCTCGCTCAACCGTCTCGGCGTCGATCATGTCGAACTCTATTACGTGCACCGCCGCGAGTTTTCCCGTCCCATCGAAGAGGTGACCGAGACGCTCCACAAGCTGAAGGACGAAGGCCTCATCGGCGCCATCGGGTTTTCCGAGATCTCTCCGGCGGCCCTTCGGCGCGCGGCGAGCGTCGGCCATGTGGATGCGGTCCAGAACGAATATTCCCTCTGGAGCCGCCAGCCGGAGCTTGGCCTCATCCGCGCCTGCGAGGAACTCGGCACGGCTTTCGTTCCTTTCTCTCCGCTCGGGCGCGGAATTCTGAGCGACGCCGACCTCGACCCGTCCAGGTTCGGCGACACGGACTTCCGCAAGAATAACCCCCGGTTCCAGCCAGACGCTTTCGCCGCCAACATGCGCCTTGTCACGGCCCTGCGCGACTTTGCCGAGGCGCGTGGCTGGACCACCGCCGCCGTGGCCATCGCCTGGACGCTCCAGAAAAGCCCGGTGAATATCCCGATTCCCGGCACGCGCTCGGCTGACCATCTCCTCGACTGGGCAGATGCGGACGAAATCATCTTCTCGAAATCCGACTGGGAGGAGCTTGACCGGATCATGCCCGCCGGCTGGGCCGAGGGCGACCGGTATTCGGACGCGCAAATCGTCGGGATCGAACGTTACTGCTGATCCGGCCTTACGCCTCGTGCTTCAGGAGTAGCACGATGGCCACCGCCGTCAGCACCAGCCCGGCCAGCACATGGGGGTCGGGCAGACCGTGCCCGAAGGCAAGCTCCCACAGGATCACCCATCCCGGCGTGAGATAGGTATAGGCCATGACCTTGGCCCCCACGAGCCGCACGCTCGCGAAGTTGAGGCAGACGAAGGTCACCGCCATCGCGCCCACGGAGAGATAGGCAAGCGCGATCCAGACGATCGGCGGAAGTGACGCAAAATCCGTCGCGGTGAGCGGCCCCCAACCATAGGCGACGAGCACGAGCGTCCCCGACGTCAGCACCCAGAAGCTCGACGAGACCGCGCTTTCACCCCGCGTCAGCCAGCGCAGGAGCGGCACGTAAAGCGCATGGGCGATACATCCCACGAAATAGATCGCCTCGCCCCGGCCCACGTCGAGCGCCAAGAGCCGCCCGATATCGCCGCGAAAGATCACCCACAACGCCCCTACCGCGCCGATCCCGAGGGCAATCGCGATGCGCCGGGTCGTGACCTGCCGCAGGATGACCCAGGAAAACACCGCCGTCATGATCGGCATCAGCGTCATCACCGCGCTGGCCGACACCGGGGGCGCGGTCTTCAGCCCCTCGAACATCAGCACGAAATAGGTCGAGAACGTCGCGCCCAGAAAGAGCCAGCGCCAGGGCGCACGCGCATCCGAAAGCCGGATCTGCCGTGTAGCGAGGCCCAACAGCCCGACGACGGCTGCGGCAAAGCCGAAGCGCAGCGCCTGAAACGCGACCGGATGCACGAGGTTCGCGGTCAGCGAGCCAAAGGTGAAACTGCCCGCCACCATCGAAGAAAACAGAAGCATCGCGCCGTGACCCAAGGCGGCATCGCGCCCCCCGATCCCCGCGCCGATCCGCGCACTCAGTTGCACTTGAGGTTTTCCTTCAGATGCCGGGTCAGAGCCTGCACCTTGGCGGTGCGGTGCAGGTCCACATGGGTGACGAGCCAGAGGTGCGACTGCCATTCCGGACGCGGCGGCAGCACTTCGACGAAGTCCGGGTCGGCCTCGTCCGCCGGAGAAAACCCGAGCCCCAGCCCGGCGCGCAGCGCATGGTGCATGGACCGGTCCTCGCTCGCCCGGAAAACAATGCGCTCGCGCGGGATATTCTCGGTGATCCAGCGCAGGCCCGGCGCGCGGGTGTTGTCGGCATCTGGACCGATGAAGTCATGCTCTGTCAGCGTGTCTTCTGTCGGCATGCCCCGGCGGTCGATATAGGACTGTGCCGCATAGAGCCCCGTTTCGAGGTCGGCCAGTTTCTGCACCACGTTGTCAGGTTCCTGCGGAGGGTTGCCAGCCCGGATGGCGACATGCGCCTCGCCGTATTCCAGCCGGAAGATGCGCGGCCCGGTTCGATAGATCAGCCGCACGTCGGGGTGCTCGGCCTGAAACCCGGCGAGCACGGGCATGAGGCGCCGCGTGAAACTCGACAGCGTGGTCACGACCAGCTCGCCCGAGACGGCGCTGCCCTGCCCCGAAAGCCGAGCCGAGAGCTGCGCGAACTGGTCGTCGGTGGCCTGTGCGACGCGGGCAAGGTCCTCGCCCGCCTCGGTCGGCGTATAGCCACGGGCATGGCGCTGGAAGAGCTTCACGCCCAGCCGGTTCTCCAGTGCGTCGATGTGGCGGATGACCGTCGCGTGATGAACGCCCAAAGCCTGCGCCGCGCCAGAGACCGTCCCGTGCCGCACGACCTCGAAGGCAGTGCGCAATGCGTCCCAATCCTGCATCTGAACCTCTTTGACTCATTTGCGGCGCAATGCTGTGCGCACCCGAACATTTACGCGCCAAGTTTCCAAATTCCGTGCGCGGGCGCAAGGGCCAACGGCCTTTCCCCCGCGCCTGCCCCCGTCTAGGCTGGGCCAAAGCGACAAACGAAACGCGCAAGGGGGCCGGTCGCGGCATGAAGGTCACCACCGACACCGAGGACCTTCTCATTCTGGAGGACCGGCCTCTCTTCCTCGCAATCATGCTGTCGGGGTTTATCCTCGTCTTCACCGCGATCGGTCTTCTGCTGCTCGCCGAAGGCGTCTGGGCCGGGCTTCTCTTCGCGGGCTTCGGGATCGTGATCGGTGGCGCTGCCCATTATCTCTTCGTGCGTCGGGTGCAGGTCGTCTTTCACCGTCCCGAAGGCTGGTTCGAGCTCCGCCAGAAGACGGTCCTTGCGAACGAGAACATCCGCCATGCGCTCGCGGACCTGTCCCATGCCGCGCTCGAGGTATCGCAAGCCTCCAACGGCACGGCGACCTACCGCGTGTCGCTCTACCTTCCTCGCGGCGACAGCGCCGGTTGGCATCCCGTGACGCAGGCTTATTCCAACGCCGGCGGCCAACAGCGCTGCGTGGACAGGATCAACGTCTGGCTCGGCGTGACCGACGACCGTGTGGATCCCGCCACTCTGACGACTGTCCCTGCATAGTCGCCGCGCTCAGTCACCCGGAGGGCGTGACCGGACGAACCGCGCCACCGGATGATCGTCGCGTCCACCGACGGCCTCCCATTCCGCCTGCAGCGCCGCACGCTCCGCATCCATCAGCGCCTCCACGTCCGAAATACGGGTGCCTCCATGGCGCATGTGGTCCATGAAGCGGTGCGAATGCAGGATGGTCGGGGTCACGTCGAGCGGCTCCCACCCGTCGAGCAGCGTGACCCGGCGCAGGTTGAATTCGGGCGGCAGGACATAGAAGCGCAGGTCGCTTTCCCACAACAGGTCCTTCAGGATCGGCTGGTCGCGGTAACCGCCGGCCGCGACATAGCGCCGGAGCCATTCGGCGAGGAAATCGTCCATCGCCGGTGAACGCCGATAGAGCATCACACCCGAATTGAGCTGCGGAAAGGCGTAGGGCGTCTCATGGCGATGCCCCTGCCGAATGAGCGCCGAGGTGCGCCGCACGTCATGAGCCAACGCGAGATCGAAGCGGTCCAGAACGGTCCACAGGTCGCCCAGCGGGTTCACGACCAGCGTGTCGCAGTCGAGAAACAAAGTCCGCTCGAACCGCGTGAGCGCCATGCAGTCGAGCTTCGAGCGGTCGTGCGGGGTCTCGATCAGATGGACCACGTCGAAGAGGCCGCCCGCGATCTGCGCAGGATCGTCGGTGAAGAGGTCGATGGCGAGGTCGGGTTCGCACGCGCGCAGCGAGCGCGCCGAGGCCTGCGCGAGGTCGCGGTAGTCGGCGCCGGTGGCCACGTAGATCACGCCATGTGTCGGGATCGGGTTCATGTGGCGATGTGGACATGGGTTTAAAAGCGGCGCAAGAGTGAGAGGCGGTTCGCCCCGCGCTTCGCGCGAGGCGACCGGTTGGGGAGAGGCCCTGCCTCTCCCCAATCCCCTCTCCGAAGTATTTTTTGAAGCAGTGAATAGGCGTGGGTTTGGCTTGACTCACGGGGAGCGCGCGCGTAGATGCGGGCGCAATTCCGGAAGTCGTAAGCTTCCGGTCCCATGGCTCTTGCCGGGATCGCCCTCCGTCAGCGCGTTGCGCCCACGGGGGCAAACCTGTTTTGCCGTATTGGGAAACCGCGCACCCGCCCCTATCTGGGGACCAGACCAACGGCGAAAGGAGCCGCAATGTTTGAGAGCCTTTCAGATCGCCTGTCCGGTGTCTTCGACCGGCTGACAAAGCAGGGTGCGCTGTCGGAGGACGACGTCAAGACGGCCCTGCGCGAGGTGCGGGTCGCGCTGCTCGAAGCCGACGTGTCGTTGCCCGTGGCGCGGGACTTCGTGAAGGCGGTGCAGGACAAGGCGACAGGTCAGGCGGTGGTCAAATCCGTGACCCCGGGCCAGCAGGTCGTGAAGATCGTCCATGACGAGCTGGTGGCGGTGCTGACCGGTGCCGAGGACCCCGGCAAGCTCAAGATCGACAACGCCCCCGCGCCGATCCTCATGGTCGGCCTGCAGGGCGGCGGCAAGACCACCACCACCGGCAAGATCGCCAAGCGGCTCAAGGACCGTGACGGCAAGCGCGTACTCATGGCCTCGCTCGACGTCTATCGTCCGGCGGCCATGCATCAGCTCGAGGTTCTGGGCAAGCAGATCGGCGTCGATGTGCTTCCCATCGTCGAGGGACAGAAACCCGTCGACATTGCAAAGCGCGCGAAGCAGCAGGCCACGATGGGTGGCTATGATGTCTACCTCCTCGATACCGCTGGCCGGCTTCAGATCGACCAGGTCCTGATGGACGAGGTCGAGCAGGTCGCCAAGGCGGTGAACCCGCGCGAGACGCTGCTGGTCGTCGACGGTCTGACCGGTCAGGTCGCCGTGGAGGTCGCGCAGGAGTTCGACGCGAAGGTCGGGATTTCCGGCGTGGTCCTGACGCGGATGGACGGCGACGGGCGCGGTGGTGCGGCGTTGTCGATGCGGGCCGTGACGGGCAAGCCCATCCGCTTCGTCGGTGTGGGCGAAAAGCTCGATGCGCTCGACACGTTTGAGCCCGACCGTATCGCGGGCCGGATCCTCGGCATGGGCGACATCGTGGCGCTCGTGGAAAAGGCGCAGGCGACGATCGAGGCCGAACAGGCCGAGCGCATGATGAAGCGCATGGCGAAAGGTCAGTTCAACATGAACGACCTCAAGAGCCAGTTCCAGCAGATGATCCAGATGGGCGGCATGGGGTCGGTCATGGCGATGCTGCCGGGCATGGGCAAGGCGGCCAAGCAGCTCGAAGCCGCCGGGTTCGACGACAAGGTCCTCAAGCACCACATCGCGCTGATCGACTCGATGACCAAGAAGGAACGCGCCAACCCCGCGCTTCTGCAGGCGAGCCGCAAGAAACGCATCGCGGCGGGCGCGGGGCTCGATGTCGCGGACCTCAACAAGCTGCTCAAGATGCACCGCCAGATGGCCGACATGATGAAGAAGCTCGGCAAGATGGGCAAAGGCGGCATGCTGAAACAGGCCATGAAAGGCATGTTCGGCAAGGACGTCTCGACCAAGGACCTGCAGGACCCGGCCAAGCTCGAAGAAGCGGCGAAGATGCTGGGCGAGAAGAACCTCGGCGGCTTCGGCGGCCCGGGCGGTCTTGGGGGGCTGGGCGGCTTCGGCGGCGGCGCACAGCTTCCGGGCAATCTGTCCGGGATGGGCAAGAAGAAATGATCTTCGCGGCGGGATATCCTCATGAAGCGCCCGCGACGGGTGCGGCGGCGGCGCTTGCCGACCGCCTGCAAGGGATGCTGCCCGTGCTCACCACGGCGCGGCTCACTCTGCGCGCGCCGAACATCTCGGATTTCGCCGCCTATGCCGAGATCATGACCTCCGAGCGCGCTGTGCACATGGATGGCCCCATGGCCCGCGACGACGCCTGGTATGACTTTACCGCGACCGTGTCGGGCTGGCTCCTGCGTGGCCATGGGCTCTGGACCGTGACCCTGCGCGACAGCGGCGAGACGCTGGGCTTCGTGCTCCTGAACCTCGAGCCCGGCGACCGCGAGCCGGAGCTCGGTTTCTTCTTCCGGGCCGCGTCCGAGGGCAAGGGCTTTGCGCTCGAAGCCGCCGAGGCCGCCCGCGATCACGCCACCGAAACGCTCGGCCTCGACCGCCTCGTGTCCTATATCGCGCCGGGCAACGACCGGTCGGCCACCCTCGCCCAGCGCCTCGGGGCGTTCCGCGACAATGTGGCCGAGGCCGAGATTGCCCGCGACACGCAGGACGACATCCAGGTCTGGCGCCACGCTCCCTCGGGTGGCGACGGCGGCATGGAGGCCTACGCATGACCAGGGAGACCCCGATGAGCGACGCCCCCGCCGCGCAGGATCTGACCGCACGGGCGGCCGAGTTGCTGGCCGAACACCGCGCCTCCATCGACCGGCTCGATGCGATCCTCGTCTATACGCTGGGCGAGCGCTTCAAGCACACGCAGTCGGTCGGCATCCTCAAGGCCACCCACGACCTTCCCCCGTCCGATCCGTCGCGCGAAGCCGCCCAGATCGCGCGGCTCGAAGATTTGGCGATTCAGGCGGATCTCGATCCCGACTTCGCCAAGGCTTTTCTGAAATTCATCATCAGGGAAGTCATCCAGCACCACGAAAGACACCAGGAATCCGAGGCGTGAGCCTCGCCCATAGCTAACTCAGGAGATACTCAACATGGCTATGAAACTTCGCCTCGCCCGTGGCGGTTCGAAAAAGCGCCCCTTCTACTCGATCGTCGCTGCCGACTCGCGCATGCCGCGCGATGGCCGCTTTGCCGAGAAGCTGGGCACCTACAACCCGCTCCTCGCGAAAGACTCGGAAGACCGCGTCAAGATGAACATGGAGCGCGTGCAGTACTGGCTCGACCAGGGCGCGCAGCCGACCGACCGCGTGAGCCGTATGCTCGAAGCCGCCGGCGTCATCGCCAAGAAAGACCGTTCGAACCCGAAAAAAGGTGAACCGGGCGCCCAGGCGAAGAAACGCGCCGAAGAGAAAGCCGCGAAAATCGCCGCCGCCGAGGAAGCCAAGAACGCCCCTGCCGAAGCTCCGGCGGAAGAAGCGGCTGCCGAAGAGACCGCGGAATAATCCGGTCGCACGGCTTGTGATCTGAATGGCGCGGGGCAAAATACTCCCGCGCCATTTGTGTTTTGAAGAGCCTTGGAGGGTAGCGTGAGCGAAGATCGCATCTGTGTGGGCAGCCTTGGCGGCGCCTTCGGCGTGCGCGGCGAAGTGCGGCTGAAGAGCTTCTGCGCCGAACCCGAGGACATCGGCACCTACGGCCCGCTCTGGGACGAGGCCGGCGGGCGGCAGTTCATCGTCGGCTTGACCGGGGCGCTCAAGGGCGGCTTTACCGCCGTCATCGACGGCGTGCGCAGCAAGGAAGAGGCGGATGCGCTCAAGGGCGTGAAACTCTTCGCGGATCGGGACGCGCTGCCCTCGCTGCCCGATGACGAGTTTTACCATGCCGACCTCATCGGTCTGACCGTCGTGGACACCGGCGGCGCCGAGGTTGGCCGCGTCTCGGCTGTGCTCAACCACGGGGCGGGCGATCTGCTGGAGATTTCCGGTCCGGGTCTGAAATCGCCCGCGCTGATCCCCTTTACGCGCGCGGCCGTTCCGACCGTCGATCTCGGGGCCGAACGGATCGTGATCGACCCGCCGGAGGGGGCGCTGCCGGAGTGAACCCGCAATGACCCACGTCATCGTCCACGCGGGATTTCACAAGACCGGCACGACGAGTGTGCAGGACTTCTTTGCAGCGAACCGCACCGCGTTGAGGCCCTATGTCGACTACCACGGTCAGGGCGACAGCCTGCACCGATCTGCCGTCGCCGCACGCATCTTTGCCAAGAAACCGTTTCCTTGGCGCCTCGGCACCTTTCGTCGCGCATTTGCCCGCGACCTTGCCGCTCTGCCAGACGCGCCCGTGATCCTCCTGTCGCGCGAGCATTACTCGGGCGTCATGCCGGGCCACCGGTCCTGGTCAGGCCGTTCGATCCGCCGCTTCTCCCGCGCCGCGAAACCCCTGTCCCGCGCGATCAGCGCCGAGCTCAGGGCCCGGTTCGGCCCGGATGTGCAGATCACCTTTTTCTACACGACCCGCGGCTTCGACAGCTGGATCGACAGCGTTCACGGCCATCTCCTGCGCACCAAGGACCTGACCGAAGATGCGGCCAGCTTTCGGGCGCGGTTTTCGGTCAAGGACGGGCCGGAGGCCGAGGCCCGGCGCATGAGCCGTTATCTGGCACCGATCCCCGTCGTAACAGCCGCGCTGGAAGACCACGGCGACAGCCGGGAAGGCTGCGCGTCGGTTCTGCTCGACTTGATCGACGTTCCAGAGGAGGTGCGCGCCTCCCTTGCGCCGGCCCGCCATGCGAATGCCGGGCCGGGCACCGAAACGCGCGACGCCCTGCGCGACCTCAACCAACGCGACATGACCAAGGCGGCGCGACAGGCGGCGAAGGCCGCACTTCTGGCGCGCGGGTGACGGAAAGCCCAACACGCGTGCGACGACCGTTCGGACGGGATGGCAGCCCGGTCGCTTTTTGTGTTTGATTAACCAAAGGTTGGAGGAGAGAAGAAGGCGTGTCCAGTTTCGGTCCCTACACGCGCGCGGGTCTCGCATTGGTGTTCGCGCCGCTTTATGCCGGGCCGTTCCTTGCCGGACTGGCCGGGCATCCGCCCGCCGCGCTCCCGGTCTTTGCCCTCCTGTTCCTCCTCTTCATCGCAATGACGCGCCGGCCCGATCTGCACCAGCCTGCGGGCTGGGTGACGCTCGTTTTCATGGCCGCCGTCCAGCTCGTCCTCGTGGGCCTGACCTTCGGGCTTGGCCAGCTTGTCGCGACGATCCTGCCGGGGTTGGTGCCCACGACCCTGCCGGTCTGGCTTCCGCTCGTGATCACGGCTCTGGCCAGCTGCTATGGCGTCTGGGCCTATTCCACCAAGGCCGAGATGGACGTGTTCCTCGACAGCGCCCTAGAACGGCTCGCCGATTTCGACAGCCTTTCGGCCATGAGCCTCGCCGAAGCCTTTCCCGAGCCTGAGCCGCGCATCGCCGCCGCCGTGGACCGCGCGCTCGCCGACCTGCGCGCCCTGCCGGAAGATGCCCGCGTGGGCGAGATCGACCCGATCGTGCAGCGCCTCGAGATGACCACCGATGCCGAGGCTTTCGACCCGCTCTATGACGCCGCCGGCGAGGTCGACGGGCATCAGGACCGGCGCATCGACCTTGGCCTTCTGCGCTATGTGGCCAGCCCCCGGGTGCGCCGCCAACTTGTCGAACGCGGCGATGGCGGGCTTGCGGCCACGCTTCTTCTCAATGCGCCCGAGCCGAGCATCCGCGCCGAAGCGCGCGCGCTGGTCTGGACGCTGTTGGACGACCGGGCCCCCGCCGACCAGTTGCCGGATCCGGACTGGCTCGCCGATCTGGCCCGCGAGTTTCCCGATGAAGGCTTCGACCGGCTCGCCTCCGCCCTCGCCCCCCGGACCTGACCGCACGCGCACCCTTCCCAAGCCAATCGGGTCGCGCTATGCCCCGGCCATGACCGAGACCCCGAAACCCAAGAGCCACGGCAGGCTCCAGATCCGCCCGACGTTGACGCCGAGGTCCCTGATGGACGACCCCGCGCCGCTCGCGGGCGCCTGGACAGCGCGCATCGTCACGCTCTTTCCCGACGCTTTCCCCGGCGTGCTGGGCGAAAGCCTGACCGGGCGCGCGCTGGAAGAGGGCCGTTGGCATCTGGAAACGATCAACCTGCGCGACTTTGGCGAGGGCAAACACCGCAATGTGGACGACACGCCGGCGGGTGGGGGTGCAGGGATGGTGCTGCGCGCCGATGTGGTGGCCAAGGCACTGGACCGGGCGCTCGAAGGCGTGCCCGCGTCGCGCGGGCGCTGGCCGGTCATCTACCTCTCGCCACGTGGCCGGCGCTTCGATCAGGCGATGGCCCGCGACTTCGCCCGCGCCGACGGGGTCACCATGCTCTGCGGCCGCTTCGAGGGCGTCGACGAGCGCGTGCTCGAGGAATACGAGATCCTCGAGGTAAGCCTTGGCGATTTCGTCATGACCGGGGGCGAGCTTGCCGCGCAGGCGATGATCGACGCCACGGTCAGGCTCCTGCCGGGCGTTCTGGGCAATGCCGCCTCGACCGAGGAGGAAAGCCATTCTCACGGGCTTCTGGAACATCCCCAGTACACCCGCCCCGCCGACTGGCGCGGACGCACGATCCCCGAAGTGCTGACCTCCGGCAACCACGGAGCGGTCGAGATCTGGCGGCGCGAACAGTCCGAACGCATCACCCGCGAGCGTCGCCCCGATCTCTGGGCCGCGCATCAGGCGGCGACCAAGCGCAGGGACTGACGGCACCGCCCGCGAAAGCCTTGCGTGACAGGCCATCCGAGGCTATACCCCGCCCGTCCGGAGCCGGAATCGGCTGCCGGACCGTTTTTCTTTGTCATGTCGCCCGCGTCTTCGGCGGGACCGTCGGCAGAAAGCGGCACGCGAAAGCGGCAAGGAACAGTGACCTGAACCTCCGGCGGGCGCCCCCGAATGGGATGCGGCGGATCCGATCGAAGCCCGGAGCTCTGAGGCGCAGCAAACTTCGCGGGTCAACCGTGAGCAAACATAGGAGTGGTCCCATGGACCTGATCGCACAACTCGAAGCGGAACAGATCGCTTCGCTGGGGAAAGAAATCCCCGACTTCAAGGCCGGCGACACCGTCCGCGTCGGCTACAAGGTGACCGAAGGCACGCGCACCCGCGTGCAGAACTACGAAGGCGTCGTCATCAGCCGCAAGAACGGCAAGGGCATCGCCGGTTCGTTCACCGTTCGCAAGATTTCCTTCGGTGAAGGTGTGGAGCGTATTTTCCCGCTCTTCTCGACCAACATCGACTCGATCGAGGTTGTCCGCCGCGGCCGTGTCCGTCGCGCCAAGCTCTACTACCTGCGTTCGCGTCGCGGCAAATCGGCCCGTATCGCGGAAGACACCAACTACAAAGCGCTCGACGCATAAGGCTCGGGAGAGACACCATGAAATCGGATACCCATCCCGACTACCACATCATCGACGTCAAGATGACCGATGGCACCGTGGTCCAGATGAAATCGACCTGGGGCAAAGAAGGCGACACGCTGTCGCTCGACATCGACCCCACCGTTCACCCGGCCTGGACCGGCGGTTCGTCCCGCCTTCTGGACACCGGCGGCCGCGTGTCGAAGTTCAAGAACAAATACGCGGGCCTCGGCTTCTGAGCCAAGCGTCCCAACGACAGGAAACGCCGTCCTTCGGGGCGGCGTTTTTCTTTGTTCTGCCCACTGGCTAGAAGATGAAGTCCCGCTCGTCGATCTGCCAGAGCTCGGCCTCGGTCAGGAACACCACACCTTCGCCGTAGTCGACCACCACCCCGTCGCGCGGCGCGCCCCGTGTGAACATGTCGACCACCTTCGTCACGACCAGATCGTCGTAGGACAGTCCTATCCCGGCGAGGTTGATGCGGTCATGGTCGTTCTGGAAATCCACGATCTCGTCCGCGCCGTCCCGCAGGGAAAAGGTGTCGCGCCCCCATCCGCCCCAGATCACGTCGTTGCCGGACCCGGGCGCGATCCGGTCGTTGCCACTCCCGCCCGCGATGCTGTCGTCGCCTGCGCCGCCCCAGATCCGGTCATGCCCGCTGTCCCCGTGAAGCACGTCGTTCCCCGATCCGCCCCAGATCCGGTCGTTGCCACTGCCCCCGAAGATGCGGTCATGTCCCGTGCCGCCGTCGAGATGGTCATGCCCGTGCTCGCCCTTCAGAACGTCGTTACCGCCCTGACCCCAGATCCGGTCGTTGTGCAGACCACCCCAGATCCGGTCGTCCCCGGTTCCGCCCGTAATCCGGTCATGGCCGGAATGGCCCCAGATCCGGTCGTTGCCGTCCTGCCCGTAAAGCGCGTCGCGACCCGTGTTGCCATAGAGCCGGTCCTGTCCGTCACCACCGACCAGCCGGTCGTTGCCACCCCGACCTACGATAGTGTCGTCGCGATCGCCGCCGGTCAGCCGATCGGCCCTGTTCCAGCCCCGCATATAACGACCAGGGTCACTGTCCATATCGGGGTCCGCGACGGGTGCTGTCGCGGTCAGGTAGAACTCCACCATCACGACTTCATAGGGCGCAAGCTCCACGTCGATCAGCGTGCCCTGCCCCATGATGTTGGTCGAGATGTCCTCCGCGATTCCGAAACGGCGCGCCTCGTTCCAATGGGCGCCGTCTTCGGCCAGCGTCACCCGCTCGCCTTGAACAAGGTCGAAGCCATCGACATAGGCCGAGACGTCGAGCTGCACCGATTGCGCACCGGTGTGGCGCGAGGACAGGAAGACAACGAAACGGTCGTCCGAGCCATAAGCGTTCACCTCGACCGCATCTTCGGCCGCATCCGCCGCCGAAAACCCGTTGTTGAGAAGTTCGAGCCCCACGGTGTGTTTCGCCATCAGCCGAAACACCTCGCCCAGCGAGCTCAACATGTCGGTGAAAGCCCCATCATCGCCACCCGCGTTGCCGGCCAGATCGACACGACCTGTGTATTCGATGGGCCAGTAGAACGCACTGTCGGCCCCCATCTTCAAGAGCCCCTCGAACATCTCCAGCACGATCCCTGCGCCGTAGAGCCCCCATTGGTGGGCAAAGTTCTGGTCCGGGCTCCATTCCGTGATGTGAAGCGACAAGGGTGCCGCCCCGGCTGCGGCGAAAGCCGCCTGCCACTGCTGGTGATCCCAGTTGATCTCCTTGAAGTACCGGTCCGCCTGCCACAGGGGCGTATCGCCGAGTGTCAGACGGTTGTCGGGTTCGTTGTAGTAGTAGTGCTCCGTCACCCCGTCGATAGCCGACATCGCGCGGGCAGTGAGCTGCGACAGGATCGCGTCATTCGCGGCCCCGATCTTGCCTTGCCAGTCGAGACCGGCATCGTGAAACGCGCCCCCGTCCCGGAAGTCCCGCCCCCACTGGTCCCCCATCTGCACGAGGATCTCGGGCTGACGGGCTCCAACCCCGAGCACGCCGTCCAGCGCGGTCTGGATCGCCACCGACAATGCGTTCGCGACCGCGCCATATTCGGCCGAGGTGAACCCCACCGCGTCGTTCCAGTATTCATTGCCCAACTCGAAGGCGGCGATCTCCACCTCCGGGTTCTGCCGGATCATCTGGGCCACGAACTCCGCCGCCTGTGCGATGGCCGCAGCATCGACGACCCGCGCGCCCGTCTCGGTTTCCACGATCATGTGACGGGTCGGCAGGACGATGGTCGCCGGTTGTCCATTGGCCCGGGACCAGTCGAGAAAGGCATCGAGCCCGACAAAGGTCCCGGCCCCGCTCACATGGGCGGCGAGCGTGTTGGGGTCATCATAGAAGGCCTGCCCCCAGACCTCGGTCATCGTGCCCCCGGGCCAGCGGGCACCATGCTGCCCGACCTGCTGGGTAGCACGGGTATAGGAACTGTCGCCGGACAGGTCGTTCATGGTGTAGAGGAGATTGCCGCCGAACAGATCCGACGTGACGGTCAGACCGGTGCCGGGCCGTTCGTTCAGCGTCAACTTCATGTGGTCTCCCCCGAGCGCAGCACCAATCAGATCCGGCAAGACACCGACAGATAAGCAGAAATTCCGCAAAGCCTGTCGAACTCTCGCCTCGATTCCGCCACGATTCAATACTTTGGGACTGGAAACAATCCGTTTTCAGAGGGCAGCACCGGCAGATACCAAATCGCTCCGACCGGCACCTTCCGGCATGGCGATCGCGATGTTCGGGTGACGAACGCCGCGCTCCGAACCGACAGCCGCATACCACTGGTCGCTTCCCATTTCCGGCCTCACACCATATAGTGCCCCAAAGCGCGGCCAACGCGCGACTTCGGGCAAGTAGGGTATCGGCGCATGGCGCATATCATCGTCGTCGGCAACGAAAAGGGTGGGGCCGGCAAATCCACCGTGTCCATGCATGTGGCCACCGCGCTCGCACGGCTCGGGCACCGCGTGGGCGTGCTCGATCTCGACCTTCGGCAACGCACCTTCGGCCGCTTCATGACGAACCGCCGCGCGACCTGCGAGCGTGAAGGCGTGGAGCTTCCGACCCCCTCCTATCACGAGTTGCCCACGCTCGACGCTCAGTCCCTTGCGCCCGGTGAGAACCCCTATGACCGTCGCCTGTCGCAGGCCGTCGCCGAGCTTGATCCGCAGGTGGATTTCATCGTCATCGACTGCCCCGGCTCGCACACGCGGCTGTCACAGGTGGCGCATACGCTCGCCGATACGCTGGTCACACCACTCAACGACAGCTTCGTCGATTTCGACCTCCTCGCCCATGTCTCGCCCGACACCGACAAAGTGCTGGGTCCCTCGGTCTATTCCGAAATGGTCTGGAACGCGCGCCAGTTGCGTGCCCAGGCCGGGCTGAAGCCCATCGACTGGGTCGTGGTGCGCAACCGTCTGGGGGCGCAGGCGATGATCAACAAGGAAAAGATGGCCGCCGCCCTGGACAACCTTGCCCGACGGATCGGCTTTCGCGTGGCGCCCGGATTCAATGAGCGGGTCATCTTTCGCGAGCTTTTCCCACGTGGTCTCACGCTCCTCGACCTCAGGGATGTGGGCGTCGTCGGTCAGATGAACATCTCCAACGTCGCGGCGCGCCAGGAGCTAAGGGATCTTGTGAAGGCGCTGAACCTTCCCGGCGTCACCGTCACCTTCTGAACCGGGCCGCTTCGGCACCACGCCCTCGCCCGGCACCGCCACCAGTCCCTGCCCTTCGCGCCGGAAAACCGCCCGCGCCCGTTCCGCGAAATGCACCCCGTCGTGCTCGACCGCCATCCGGGTCACAGTCAGCCGACCGGGTTCCATGTCGAGCAGCGCGAAATCGTTGACCTCGCCGCGCAGACGCGTGGACAGGCTGGTGCCTGCATGGACCTGAATGGGCCCAGCCGGGTCGCCGGGGCGTGTCAGGAAGGCACCCGTGTGCCAGGTGTGCAGATGCCCCGAAAGAACCACGTCCGCGCCGCAGTCCTTGAGCCGCGCCAAGGCTGCCTCGCGTCCCTTCATCGGTGCCTTGTCGGCCGAAGGGTCCTGTTCGAAGGGATGATGCGCGACGAGGATGTGGAAACGGTCGTCCGACCCCTCGCCAAAGCGCTGGCAGGTGCGTCGGATGCTCGCCCCGCGCGCCACGCCGCGCTGATGCGCAAAGCGGTCGGCGGTGTTGATCCCCGCAACCATGAACAGCCCGTTTTCGTGGCAAGGCTCCAGATCGTAGGAGATCATCTCGCGGTACTTGCGAAAGGGTTGCAGAAATCGTGTCACCGGCTGGAAAAGCGGCATGTCGTGGTTGCCCGGAACGGCGAGCCAGCGCGCGCCCAGACTGTCGAGGAAATGCCGCGCCGCCCGAAACTCCCGCGTCCGCGCCCTCTGGGTCAGGTCGCCCGACACGACGACGAGGTCGGGGGCCACCTCCGTGACCGCCGCAACAAGGGGCTGAAGCAATTCGGGCCGGGTGCGGCCGAAGTGAAGGTCCGAGAGGTGGACGATCCGCTTCACGCCAAGGCCTCCCTGTCCTCTTCCTCGGGCACGACCAGATCTAGTGCCCCGGGCACCAGACGGATCCGATAGGGCCCGCGCATGGGTTCCTTTTCGCCGTCGCGCACGACGAGCCGCTTGTGTTTGCCGGGGTCGATCTCGATCTCCGTCCCGGTCACCAGCCGAAAATCGCGCCCCTCCTGCATCGCACCGACCGCCAGCCGTGCCGCGTGCTTGACCAGCCCCATGCGCCCGACATCATCGGCGAGGTAGAGCGCGAGCTTGCCACTGCGCACCGCATCCGCCCCGGCGAGCCCGAACCTTTCAAGCTGGAACGAGGAGTTTCCGACGAAGGCGAGCGGCGACTTCACCGAGATGCGTTCGCCGTCGACGTCGATCTTCATGGTCATCGGGTCATAGAACCTGATCAGCGCCCTGACGACGCTCCAATAGGCGGCTAGGCGCGAGCGCCCGAAGCGGCGATACGTGTCCTCGCGCTGCTTCAGGATCGCGGAATAGACCCCGATCGAGGTGTTGTTGAGGAACACCCGGTCGTTGATCCTGCCGACGGGGGTGGACACCAGACGACCGTTGCAGATCGCGCGGATCGCCGCTGCGCTGTCTTCGGGGATACCCACCGCGCGGGCGAAATAGTTGAAGGTTCCCAGTGGAATGACACCCATCGCTACGCCCGATCCTGCCATCGTCTGGGCGACGCCGCAGAGCGTCCCGTCGCCCCCCGCCGCAACCACCGTGGTCGCACCGGCATCGAGGGCCCGGCGCGCGACGCCCGGAAGATCGTCGCCTCGGCGCACCTCGTGCATGGTCAGCGTCCCACCCGCCGCTCCGACGCAGTCGGCGAGCGTGTCACGGATCGACACACCTTCCTCACGCCCGGAATTGGCGTTCACGATCGCATGTGTGGCGGTCAACACCGGTCTGTCCTTGGCCATCAGCATCCATGGGGCTCCATTACGGGTTCCCGATAGAACGAAAGACGGCGTGAAACGGTTCCACGATGGCGTGGCCGAGACGCAAGTGTCGCAGCGTCGTGTTCTAGGCGCGGACCAGACCGGGTCACACGCCCTGCGCGGCGAGAAGGTCGGCGTTCCCGCCCGCCGCCGTGGTGTCCACGCAGAGGTGCCGCTCGTGTGCCACATGGGCAAGGTCTGGCAGACCCGTCACCAGCGGCAGGATCGGCCCCTCACGTTTTGCGAGTGCCTGGGCGATCCGGCGCCCGCGCGTGGCGTCGCCCCACCACAACACGCCCGAAAACCCCTGGGCCGCCGTCAGGACCTCGAGCGCGCAGCCACCCGGCATCTCAACCGCGACGCCGCCCAGCGCCTCGACCGCCGCCGCCTGTTCCGCCGCCGCTTCGGCGCCCGGCCCGAGGCACAGGAGCGGGGGGCGCATAAGGGTTGTCAGCCGGTTCAACTCTCCCGTCGGGCCGGGTAGTTCGACCTGTGCGAGGACCCGCTCCACGGCCCCCGCCAGCGCCCGGTCCAAGGCCGTGCGCCCCATTTTCACGCCGCGCTCTGCCGAGACCTCCCCGACCGCCACGCGCCGGAACCGGGCCAGGTAATTCGGCCCGCCCGCCTTTGGCCCGGTGCCAGACAGCCCTTCGCCACCGAAGGGCTGGCTTCCCACGATTGCGCCGATCTGGTTTCGGTTCACATAGGCGTTGCCCACATGGATCGCGCCGGTCACCTCTTCGACGCGGCTGTCGATCCGCGTGTGAAGCCCGAAGGTCAACCCGAAGCCCCGCGCGTTGATCGCCTCGATCACGGCAAGGAGCTCCCCGGCGGCAAAGGTCGCGACATGGAGCACCGGGCCAAAAACCTCGCGCTCCAGCGCCTCGATCCCCGAGACGCGCAGCATCACCGGCCCGATGAAATGCCCCTGACCGGGCGCATCGGCGCGGTGGATCACCTGATCCTCATGTGCCGCCACGTAATCCGCGATACCGTCCCAGGCCTCGGCGTCGATCACCGGACCCACGTCGGTCGCAAGTTCCCAGGGGTTCCCCAAGACCAGCGTGTCCATTGCGCCTTTCAGCATCTCGAGCACCGTCTCGGCCACGTCTTCCTGCACGTAAAGGCAGCGCAGCGCCGAACACCGCTGGCCCGCCGACTGGAAGGCCGAGGCCACGATGTCGCGCACCGCCTGTTCCGGAAGCGCCGTGGAGTCGACGACCATCGCGTTGAGCCCCCCGGTTTCGGCGATCAGCGGCGCGCCGGGGGCGAGGTGGTCGGCCATCGCCTTTTCGATCCGCTTGGCAGTCTCGGTGGAACCGGTGAAGACCACCCCATCCACTCGCGCGTCCGAGGTCAGCATCGCCCCCACGCGCCCATCGCCGGGCAAGAGCTGCAAAGTCGCCCGGGGTACGCCCGCCTCGTGCAGAAGCCGGACCGCCATGGCGGCGACAAGCGGCGTCTGTTCGGCAGGTTTAGCGATGACCGCATTGCCCGTCACCAGCGCGGCGGCCACCTGCCCGGTGAAGATGGCGAGCGGGAAGTTCCAGGGCGATATCGCCGCGACCACGCCCAGCGGTTCGCCCGCCGGCTCTGGCCGCCCGGCGTAGTAGCGCAGGAAATCCACCGCCTCGCGCAACTCGCCTACCGCATCGGCCAGTGTCTTGCCAGCTTCCTTTGCGAGGACCGCGAAGAACTCCCCGAAATGCGCCTCGTAAAGATCGGCCGCCTTGAGAAGCACCTGCGACCGCGTCTCATGACCCGCATCCCAGGCCCTTGCCGCATCCAGAGCAGCCATCGCGCAGTCCCGGTCTGCCTCGATCACCTGTGCCACGACCTTGCCGGTCGCCGGGTCGACCACGTCTCGTGACGCCCCGGAGGATGCCCCCGCCGTCAACGGCTCGGCGTCGGGGATCGGCACCTCGCGCGATGCGAAGATCTGCGCGAGCGTCGCTTCGTTGGTCAGGTCGAAGCCCGCCGCATTGACCCGCTCCGGCCCGAAGATCCCCGCCGGGTGGGTGACCGCCGCCCGCGCCTTGGCGACGGTTTCGAAAGGATCCGCCGCGATTTCCTCCGGGGTCACGTCCTCGTCCACGATCTGGTGCACGAAGCTGCTGTTCGCGCCGTTTTCGAGGAGCCGCCGCACGAGATAGGCCAGAAGGTCACGATGCGCCCCCACCGGCGCATAGATCCGACAGCGCCCGCCTTCCTCGACCACGATGTCATGCAGCCGCTCACCCATCCCGTGCAGGCGCTGGAACTCGAAGTCCGCATCCCCCGCCATGGCCCGGATCGCGGCCACCGTATGGGCATTGTGCGTGGCGAACTGCGGATAGAGCCGGTCGGAATAGCCAAGGAGCTTCTTCGCGTTGGCGATATAGCTCACGTCCGTTGCCGGCTTCGTGGTGAAGAGCGGGAAGTCGGGATGCCCCATGACCTGCGCGCGCTTCATTTCCGTGTCCCAATAGGCGCCCTTGACGAGCCGGACCATGAAGCGCCGGTCGAGCCGCTCGGCGGTCGCGTGAAGCCAGTCGATCACCGCCCCTGACCGCTTGCCATAGGCCTGCACCACCACGCCGAACCCGTCCCAGCCGGCGAGCGTCTGATCTTCGAGCACCGCTTCGATCACCTTGAGCGACAAGGTCAGCCGGTCCTGTTCCTCGGCATCTATGTTGAGGCCGATGTTGACTCCCGCCGCCTGCCGCGCCAATCGGGCGAGCACCGGAACGAGCTCGGCCATCACGCGCGCCTCCTGCGCCACTTCGTAGCGCGGATGCAGCGCCGAGAGTTTGACCGAAATACCCGGATTGGCCGCGACACTTCCCTTCGTGGCCCTTGCCCCGATGGCCTCGATCGCCTTGGCATAGGCCGCTTCATAGCGCGCCGCGTCGCCGTAGGTCATCGCGGCTTCGCCCAGCATGTCGTAGGAATAAGTAAACCCCTGCGCCTCGCGCTTCTCGGCCCGGTCCAAAGCGCCCCTGATCGTCTCGCCCAGCACGAACTGCCGCCCCATCTCGCGCATCGCCTGTCCGACCGCGACCCGAATGACCGGCTCGCCCAGCCGCCGGACCAACCCGCGCAGCGTCCCCGCGACGCCGCTCTGGCCTTCGTCGAGCACCCGCCCGGTCAGCATCAGCGCCCAGGTCGAGGCATTGACCAGCGGAGACGACGCGTGACCGATGTGCTTGCCCCAGTCCGAGGGCGCGATCTTGTCCTCGATGAGTTCGTCGATCGTCTCGGCATCGGGCACCCTGAGAAGAGCCTCCGCGAGGCACATGAGCGCCACTCCTTCGTCCGTCGAGAGACCGTATTCCGACAGGAACTGCTCCATGAGCCCAGGCCGGGCCGACGACCGGATCCGCCGCACAAGCGCCGCTGCGTCCTGCGACATGGCCTTGCGGGTGTCGGAGGACAAATTCGCCTCGGCCAACAGGGCCGCGACAAGCTCGGCTTCGTCACGAAACTTTTCGGCGGGGAAGGTCTGGGTCATGTCGCGCATCGAATTCTCCGGTGATGTTGCGGAACGCTACCAAATTCGGGAGAGGCTTTCGGACCATAATCGACCAAGGTATAGTCTTTTCACCCGAACTTCTGCGAAGGAATAGACGAAATGGACGACCTCGACGCCATCGACAGGAAAATCCTGTCGGCCCTGACGGAGAATGCCCGGCTGTCCATCGTGGATCTGGCGCGACGCGTGGGCCTGTCCAAGACCCCGGTCGCCGCGCGGGTGAAGGCCTTGGAGGAGCGCGGCGTGATCGTCGGATACCGCGCCATTCTGGACCCCGAGAAACTCGGCCTGCCCCATGTCGCCTATGTCGAAGTACGGCTTCTGGACACCCGCCAGAAGGCACTGACCGAGTTCAACGAAGCGGTGCGCCGGGTGCCCGAGATCGAGGAATGTTACATGATCGCGGGCGGCTTCGACTATCTGCTCAAGGTCCGGTCCCGTGACATTGCGGATTATCGCCGAGTGCTGGGCGAAGAGATTTCATCGCTGCCGCATGTGTCCTCGTCCTCGACCTATATCGCGATGGAAGCGGTGGTGGAGCAGAGCTACGTGACGATTTGAGACAAGCGAAAGGCCGCCCGGATCGACCGCTCCCGCACGATCCGCCCATTGGGCAGATCGTTGGCATGGGCCCGATGGACCGCGTCCTCCTCGGCGTGACCATGCGCCCGCCAGCGCGCGACGAGCCGGCGCTCGAGCTCGTCTTCAGGCACGTCGAGCACCACGGCCAGATCGAACAGGGGATGACAGTCTGACCATGGCGCTTCGTCGAGCAGCAGGTAGTTCCCTTCGATCAGGTAAACATGCGTATCGGGTGCCAGCGTACCGCCTGTGGGCAAGGTGGCATCGGCGGCCCGGTCAAAGGTCGGGAAATGGGTCACCTCGCCATGGGCGAGGCGATGGACGAAACCGACGAAAGTCTCGGCGTCAAAGGTCTCCGGCGCGCCCTTGCGTGGATAGAGGTTACGGGCGTTGAGCCAGTCGTTGTCGTGGTGGAACCCGTCCATCGGGATCGCCTGCGCCCTCGGCGTGCCTTGAGCCAGTCGTTCTGCCAGCGTCGATTTCCCGGACCCCGGCGCCCCGGCGATGGCGACGAGGTACCGCGCCCGCCCCCGCGCCGCGCGGCGGACGAGGTCGGCAAGCTGATCCTCTGTGATCACGTCCATGTGCGAAGGCTCGCATGTCTCTGGCCGAAGAGGCAAGAGTGTCGCCACCTACTCGGCGGCGAGGGCGAACCGGGGAGCCGCGTCCAGGAACCGGAGCGCCGCGCCCCCCGTGAGATGCGCGATGCGCCCCGCGACGAGCGTCGCCTCGATCCGGCGGGTTACGGGGTCGATCACCACCAGATCAGCACGTTGGCCATGGCTCAGGTCGCCTCGGTCAAAGACGCCCATGATCCGCGCCGGGGTGTCGGAGATCATCGCCCAGGCGTCCGAAAGACTGCGCTGGCCGCTGTCGATCAGAGCGAAGGCCGCGGCGGCAAGGCTCGCGGGGTGGTCGCGGGAGGCAAGTGCATCGCAGAGCCCCTTGGACAGAAGCGCCTGCGCCGAAACCGCACCGGGCCGGATGCCGCCGCGCGTGAGTTCGGAGGCGTCGAGCACGATGGGATCGCCGTTCGCCCGCGCCACCCGCGCCGCCCCCGCGCGCACCGGACAAAGCGCGAGCCGCGCCCCCATCATGCGGAACTGTTCGCGGGTCTCCCCGTCGGCGTCGTCATAGCTGCCATAGGTCACGCCCAGCTTGTCGAAGGCCTTGGCGAGGGCGAGCAGACGGCGGGGCACCTCGGCCTCGCGGTCCTTGGCGGCACGGAGCCGCTCGATGTAGTCCTCGATGGCGATGTCCTCGGCCTCGGCCCAGGCGGTGAGCTTGTGGGAAGCGCGAGCCGCGGCGACGATGGCATCGGGGAGTGCGTTGGCGAAGATCACGCTGTCCACGCCGTGCCCTTCGATGAGACGAAGGAGCCGTTCGCGGCAGTCCGCCAGATGGGTCTCGGCAAGGATCTGAAGGCGCAGGTTGGCCCGCCCGTCGTAGCGCTCGAGGGCATCGGCCATCGCCTCGGCCTGATCCGGACCCAGCCGCCCGCCGGCCCAGCTCCAACCCTGTGCGATCCACTGGGTCGTCACGCCATGCGCGACCGCTTCGGCGTCCATCGCAGAGAGAGCGAGGTCGAGCGGCAAACGGGCGCCGGGGCGCGGGCAAAGGTGCCGGGGCAGCGAGGTGGAATGAATGTCGACGATGCCCGGCAGAATCATGAACCCGGTCAGATCGACTTCGGGCAGACCGTCGATGTCGGCCGCCATCCTTCCCCCGGCGAGTGCGAGGGGGCGTCGTGTCAGTTCGCCGCCCACCAGGGCCGTCGCACCGGCCAGGCGCAGCGGGGGGAGAATTGTCATAATCGAACCTGCCAAAGTCGTTTTGGCGCTTTATGGCAAAGGAATGTATCGCTTCCGTGACGTCAGGTCAGAAAGCCGTAGTCACGAAGAACCGGCGCCAGACCATCCCAGTCCGCCCCGGTCGACAGGTTCGGCGCATGACCGTAGCCCTCCATCACGAGGACGCGCGGCGCGGGTCCGGTTGCGGACATGCGCGCGGCGATCCCCTCGGTCAGAAGATCGCTGTCGGCACCCCGGATGACCAGCGTCGGGGCCGTGATCTCCTCCCAGGCTGGCCACAGGTCCATCATGCCGCGATTCGATTCGAGCACCGCGATGAGGCGCGGGTCGTAGTGGATGGTGAGCTTTCCGTCGTCGCGGCGGCGCACGCTCGTTTCCGCCATGCGCGACCAGAAGGAGTCGTCCGCAGGACCGAAGGGCACATAGACCTCGCGCAGCCAGCGTTCTGCCTCATTCACGGTGTCGAAGGTCGGAAGCTCGGAGGAATAGGTGACGATCCGGTCCATCGCAGGCGTCGGGACCTCCGGGCCGATGTCGTTGATGACCAGCGACGCGATCCGGTCCGGCGTCTGGCTCGCCACGGTCATACCGATCTGACCGCCCATGGAGGTTCCGATCCAGCGCACCTGGCGCATCCCGTAGAGGTCCATCATGGCGCGGGCGATGTCGGCGTAATGCGGCAGGCGGTAGTCGTCTTCCGGCGCCTCCGACCACGACGACATCCCCCGCCCGATCGTGTCGGGGCAAAGGACGAAATGGGTGTCGGCCAACCGCGCGGCAAGCTCGTCGAAGTCCCGCCCGGTCCGGGCGAGCCCGTGCCAGCAGATGACCGGCGGCGCGCCCGGGTCGCCCCATTCGGTGACGTGAAGTTCGTGGCCGAGCAGCGGCAGAAAACGCGAACGGCTCATTTGCGGCGCCCTTCGATGATCGTGCCCGCGATGCCGGCCGGGAAGAAATAAACGAGCAGGATAAAGGCGAGGCCCAGCCAGAGAAGCCAGCGGTCGGGGCTCAGAAGCTCGGGCAGGAGCGGCAGGTTCGCCGTCGCGCCCGAAGCCACCTCCATCAGGTCGCGCAGGTAGTATTGCGCCATGACCATCAACGTCGCCCCGATCACCGCGCCCCACATGGTGCCCATGCCGCCGATCACGACCATCAGGAGAATGTCGATCATTATCGCGAAGGAGAGCGTGGTTTCCGGCCCGGTATACTTGAGCCAGGTGGCGTAGACCCCGCCCGCGATGGCGGCGGTCACGGCGGTGATGAGAAACACCGAGGTGCGGTATGCGACGACCCGGTAACCGATGCCCTCCGCCCGCGCCTCGTTTTCACGGATGGCTTTCAGGACCGTCCCGAGTGGCGAGCCCACGATGCGCAGCATGGCCCAGAAGAGACCCGCCGAGATCGCGAAAACGAAATAATAGAGCAGGAGCTTGCCGTTCATGCGCACGCCCGCGATTTGCATCACCTTGCCGTCGGCGTCGGAGAGGATCTTGGTCGCAGGCTTGAACACGGACTGCACGGAGTAGGTCATCCCGTCCTCGCCCCCGGTGAAGCCCGACAACTGGCTCGCCAGCACCAGCGCGACCGAAGCGGCGGCGAGCGTGATCATGGCGAAGAAGATGGCCTTCACACGAAGCGACAGGAGCCCGATCAGGACCGCGATCACGGCGGCGACGAGCACCCCCGCCCCGAGCCCAAGCACCCAGGGCCCCCAGCCCGCGCCAAGTTCCTTCATGGCGATGGCGACACCATAGGCACCGAAGCCGAAGAACATGACATGGGCAAAGCTGACGATGCCGGTGTAGCCGATGAGCAGGTCGTAGGAGGCGACCAGCACGATGAAGACGCAGATGCGCGCGGCGACCTCGATCTGGCGCACGTCCTGGAACAGGAAGGGCGCGAAGAGAAGCAGGCCCCAGATGGTGAGCGCGATGAGCTTGACGATGGTCTTGCGGTTCATGGTGTCACCTCACTTCACGGCCGGCGCGAGGCCGGAGGGCCGCCAGAGCAGGATGGCCATCATCAGGAGCATGTTGGAGGCCAGCGCCAGTTTCGGCGCGAGGAAGCCCACGTAGTTCTGCATGAGCGCCACGATGATCGCCCCCAGTAGCGTGCCTTGGATTGACCCAAGCCCGCCGATGATCACGACGATGAAGACGATGACCATCATCTGCGCGCCGAGCGCGGGGGTGATGATCGTCTCGTATCCGGCCCACATCGCACCGCCCAAGGCAGCGAGCGCCGAGCCCAGCATGAAGACGACGATGAAGATCCGGTCGATGCGAAACCCCAGCGCCTCGACCATTTCCCGGTTCTCCACGCCCGCCCGGATCAGAAGCCCCATGCGCGTGCGATTGAGCAGGAAGAAAAGCGCGGCATAGACCACCGCGCCGAGCAGGAAAGCGAACAGGCGATAGATCTCGAGCGAGGACTGTCCGATGATCATCGTGCCTTCGAGGAAATGCGGACGCGGCACGTTGATCGGCGATCCGCCCCAGGTGGCGAGGATCAGTTGCTCGGCCACGATGAGCGCCCCCATGGTGATAAGGATCTGGCGCAGGTGGTCCTTGTAGACCGGCTTGACGATCACGCGCTCGAAGAACCAGCCGGCAAGCGCCCCGAAGGTGATCGCGGCGGCGAGCGCCAGCGTAAAGGCGAGGATGTTGAGCGCGATGCTGTCCGAGGTGAGCCAGCCCCCGAAATAAGCCAGCACCGAGGCCGCGATGAAGGCTCCGAAGCTCACAAAGGCGGAATGGCCGAAATTGAGCACGTCCATCAGGCCGAAGACCAGCGACAGGCCCGAGGCCATGAGGAAGATCATCATCCCCATCGACAGACCCGCAATGGTCAGCGTGAGCCAGGACGAGGGCGCGCCGATCAGCACGAAGGCAAGCGCGGCGATGACGAGGGGGAGCAGGAACACGCCCCCGAAGCGGTCGAGTTTGCCCATCAGGCGGCCTCCCCGTTGGAAATTAAGGTCTGATCCGTCGGTGCGACGTGCTGCATGGTCATCACGCCCCCTCCGCCGACAGGCTCAGAAGCCGGTCCTGAAGTACCTGATCCGCGACGAAGTCGGCCATGGTGCCACTGTGGACGACCTTGCCGTCCTCGATCACCGCCATGTCGCGTCCAAGCGACTTGGCGAAGGCGAAATTCTGTTCCACGAGAAGGATCGTCGTCTGGGCCGAGATTTCCCGGAACGCCTCGCCCATCGCCGCGATGATCGAGGGCGCGAGGCCCTTGGTCGGCTCGTCGATGAGGATCAGGTCGCGCGGCTCGATGATGGCGCGGGCGACAGCGAGCATCTGTTTCTGCCCGCCCGAGAGGCTCCAAGCCTGCTTGTCCCAGAATTGCTCGAGCGCCGGGAAAAGCGTGTAGATCCGCTTGAGCCGGGTCTGGTCGAATTTGCCCTTGGCTGTGGCCAGCACCATGTTCTCGGCCACGGTCAGCCCGCCGAAGATGCCCATGTTTTCCGGCACGAAGGCGATGCCCTTCTTCGCGATGTCGCTCGCGTGAAGCCCGGCGATATCTTCGCCCCGGAACATCACGCGGCCGGACTGAGGCTTCCAGAGCCCCATGATCGACCGCAGGGTGGTGGTCTTGCCGGCCCCGTTGCGGCCGAGAAGGACGAAGACGCCGCCCTCGGGCACGTCGAAGGTGACGCCGTGGAGCACCGAATACTGGCCGATGGAGACGTCGATGTTCTGGACGGACAGAAGGTTCATGCCAGTTCCCCCGCGTTCCCAAGGTAAACATCCTTGACGATCTGGCTCGACATGACCTCGCCGGGGTCGCCGTCGGCGATAAGCTCGCCGTTGTGCAGCACGATGATCCGGTCGGCCAGACGGCGCACGACGTCCATCTTGTGCTCGACCAGAAGGACGGTCTTGGTGGTGTCTTTCTTGATTTCGGCGATGAGGTTCAGCACGTCCGGCGCATGATCGAGGCTCATCCCCGCCGTGGGTTCGTCGAACATGTAGATGTCAGGCTCCATCGCCATGAGAAGCGCCACCTCGAGCTTGCGCTGATCGCCGTGAGGCAGGAGCGCGGCCATCATCTCGGCCTTGGGTTCGAGGTTCGTGGCGCGCAGGTAATGCTGGGCCTTGTCGGTGAGCGACGACAGGCTTTCGACCCGCTGGAAAAACCGCCGCCCGTCGCCTGACTGCGCCTGAACGGCAAGGCGGATGTTCTCGATCACCGAGAGGCGCGGGAAAAGGTTGGTCAGTTGGAACGCCCGTCCGACACCCTTCTTCGCGCGGGCCGAAGGCGACAGCCGCGTGATGTCTTCGCCGCCCTTGAGGACCTGACCCGCCGAGGGAGCCAGCTGCCCGGAGATCATGTTGAAGTAGGTCGTCTTGCCGGCGCCGTTGGGGCCCACGATGACGGTCAGTTCACCGGGCCGGAAGTCGCAGGAGACAGCGTTCACGGCGGTATGGCCACCGAACCGGATCGTGAGGTTCCAGGTGGAAAGGGATGGGGTCTGCATGGGATATCGTCGCCTTCTTGGGCAACCTCGGGCGGCAGGATGGCCACCGCCCGAGGCCCGGTTCCGATCAGTTTTCGCGGCCGATCGGAATGTTCATCATGTCGGGGGTGATGATCTCGACTTTCTCGGGGATCGCCCACTCGACGGCGTCATCGACCTTGATCTTGAAGTGCAGCATGGATTGCAGCGCCTGGTGATCTTCGGGACGGAAGGTCATTTCACCCTTCGGCGTATCCCAGGACATGCCTTCCATGGTGGCGATGAGATCCTCGGTCTCGAGCGAGGGCGAGGTTTCCAGCGCCTTCACGACCGCGAGCGCCGCCGCCATGCCGCCTGCCGTGAAGAAGTCCGGCGGGCCGTCGAAGCGCGACATGTGCTCTTCCACGAGCCAGTCGTTGATCGGGTTGTCGAAGCCTTCGTAGTAGTAGTAGACTGCGCCTTCCATGCCGGGATAGGCTTTGTAGCCCACCATGGCCGGAAGGATGTTGCCACCGAAGGACAGTTCGATCCCGAAGCGGGAGGGGTCCATCGCCTGCAGCTTGCCGGGCGCGTCGCCGGAGCCTGCAACATAGATCAGGATGACTTTGCGGCCTTCCTTGTCCTTGAGCGCGTTGAACAGCCGTTCGCCCACGGCGGTGTAGTCAGCGGTGCCCTGCGCCACGTATTCCTCGGTCACGACCGTCGCGCCGGTGCCTTCGAGCGCCGATTTGAACGCCGCGATCCCGTCACGGCCAAAAGCGTAGTCCTCGGCCAGCGTGGCCACGAAGAGGTTTTCATCGGGCTTGAGCGCAAGGGCCTGCGCCTGCATGTCCATCGAGGAGTTGCGCGAGGTCTTGAAGACGTAGCGGTTCGATTCCGGCCCGGTCAGGCTGTCGGCCACGGCGGGCTCGACGAGCAGGATCTTCTCATATTCCTCTGCGATCGGCAGCATCCCGGTGGTCACGCCCGACGAAGTGGCGCCTACTGCGAGCAGGACGTCGTCGTCGGCATAGGCTTCGGCCAGCACCGCGCGCGCCACGTCGGGCTTGAACTGGGTATCCTTGTAGATGATTTCGATCGGTCGGCCGTTCACGGCCATGGTCCCGTCGGTGGCGTATTCCAGACCCATCTCGAACCCGGTGTGGGTCTGCTTGGAAAAGGCTTCGAGGGGGCTCCCCGACATGCCGTGAATGAGCGCGATCTTGATCGGTTCACCATCCTGCGCGAGCGCAGGCGCGGCGAGACCGGCAGCGACCGTCAGCGCGGCGAGCGCGCGTTTCATGAGTTTCATGTTATCCTCCCTAAGGCATCCGTCCACCCGCGCAGATTGACCCGGCACGGGCGTGATGTACTGTGCGCCAAGGCTCGCCAAACCGAAGGAAATGAACAAGTTGGGGAAAATACGTATAGACGCGGCCTATGCGGCGAAGGACTTCGCCGCCCTCGCCTATGAGTTTTCCCCGGTCGGTCTGGTGATCACGGAGGCGCGGGTCATCCGTGGCTGCAACCCGGAATTCGAGCGGATGTTCGGCTATGCGCCGGGGGAGTTGACCGACGCGCTTTTCGAGGTGCTCTATCCATCCAAGGACGAGTTCGTGAAGATCCGCGACCGTGGGGTCGAGGATCTTCGGGCGACGAACACCTACTGGGACGAGCGGGTGATGATGCGCAAGGACGGCACACTCTTCTGGTGCCGCACGCGGGGCCATTCGCTCACCCCCGAGAACGATCCCCTGGGCCGTGCGGTCTGGAGTTTCGCCGACCTGTCGGGCCATCGCCCCTATCAGCCGCTCACCCCGCGCGAACGCGAAGTGGTGAACCTTCTGGCCGAGGGTATGACCTCGAAGGAAATCGCGCGGGAGCTCGAGATCAGCCCGCGCACGGTCGAGGTGCACCGCGCAAAGCTTCAGAAGAAATTCGCCGTGACCAACACCAACGCGCTCCTGCAAGCGATGTCAGGGGTCCCGCCCGAGCGGATCGTCGCGCGCTGATCCGCGCCGATTGCAAGGCTGTCATGCAACAGGCGCAGGGCAAAATCGCTGATGATCTGCAGTTGCCATATTTTGCGGCAAAAGGTCGCCTATGCGCGACCGTTTCCTCGGCAAAGCAGCGCCACGGCCAATAATCCCATCTTGATTTCCGCACTGCGGCATAAGAATTTCTTACGCTAAACCAGCAAGTTGTGGAGTTTCATTTGGCCAAGCCGATTCGCGGTATTCAAAGACGCACCACCCGCCGCGAGGTGCTGACCGGCCTGATGACCTCTGCCGCGGCGCTTCCGCTTGGCTGGGCGGAGCGCGCCTGGGCCCAAGATGCCAGTGCGACCACCGAGGACGTGGCCGTGACCGCCGCGCCCGAAACCGAAGTCAGCGCCCCCACGACGCCCTTTTCCTTCGACTGGCTGACCGAGCGCATGGCCACCGCCGCCTCGGGCAATCCGGAGCCGCGCGAGCAGATCGACGGGTTCCTGACCGAGCTCGACTACGACGACTACCAGCGCGTCCGCTTCAACCGCGCCCGCAACCGCTGGTCCGATGACGAAAACGCGCCTTTCCACCTCAATGCCTTCCATCTGGGCTGGCTCTTCAACGAGCCGGTGCACCTTTACCTGATCGAGAACGGCGAAGCGGTGCCGATGCCCTTCTCGACTGCGGACTTCGACTATTCCGACGTGAAGGCTACGGTGCCCGAGAACTTCGAGATGGCCGGGGTTGCCGGGTTCCGGCTGATGACGCCGATCAACCGCGCCGACCACTTCGACGAGTTGGCCGCCTTCCTTGGGGCGAGCTATTTCCGGGTGCTCGGGCGCGACACGCTCTACGGGTTGTCGGCACGGGGGCTCGCAGTCAATACCGGCATGTCGGACGGCGAGGAGTTTCCGCGCTTCACCGAGTTCTGGATCGAGAAACCCACCCCCGGTGCAGAGACCGTGACGCTCTATGCCGCGCTGCGGTCCGAAAGCGTGACCGGCGCCTATCGCTTCGTGCTGCGCCCCGGCGAGACGACCAAGGTCGATGTGACCGCGCGCCTCTTCATGCGCCGCGACGTGCAGCAGCTTGGCGTGGCGCCCTTGACGTCGATGTTCCTTTTCGGTGGGGCCGATCCCGGCGCGTTCCAGGACTTCCGACCTGCGGTGCATGACAGCGATCACCTGATCCTGAACACACGCGGCGGCGAAACCTATGTGCGGCCGCTGGTGAACCCGTCGCGGCTTGGCAATTCCTACCTCTCGGCGCAGGACCCGCTATCTTTCGGTCTCGTGCAGCGCGAGCGTGACTTCGACCAGTTCCTTGACGCGCAGGCCCATTACGAACGCCGTCCGTCGCTGATCGTCGAACCGCTTGGCGACTGGGGCGCAGGGTCGGTGCGGCTGCTCGAAATTCCCTCGGACCTCGAAGGCAACGACAATATCGTGGCCTATTGGGTGCCCGGCAATCAGGCGCGTGCGGGCGATGCCTTGGAGTTTTCCTATCGGCTGCACTGGGGCCTCGCGCCTGAGGGCGATCGCAATGGCGAACGTGCCCAAATCCTGCGCACCCGTGTCGGAAAAGGCGGCGTTGCCGGGGTCGAAGACGCCTCGGACGCGATCAAATTCGTGATCGACTTCAAAGGTGGCACGCTCGGGGAACTTCCCTCCGATGCGGACATTGAGCCGAAAGTGACCGTGCTTCGGGGTGAACTCACGCAGGCGATCCTGTCGCCGGTCTCGGGCACCGACCTGTGGCGTCTGGTGATCGAGGCCGTGCCGGGCGCGCAGGGGTCGATGGAACTTCAGGCGGCGCTGTCCGGTTATGGGCGGTCTCTTAGTGAAACGTGGCTTTACCAATGGGTGAGCGAATGAACGACATGACGAAATTCGATACGTCGCCCTTGGCGTTGTCCGACGACCCCGCGCGCTGGGCCCCGCCCGAGGCGCCGATCGACATGCCGCGTCAGGTGCTCGAAACCACCGGCGTGCGCTTCGACATTGCGACGCTCCTGCGGGTGCTTCTGCCCCGACAGCGCACCTGAGGCCGCTTTACCGTGACAACCCGAACGCACCTTCCCCCGGATCGACGCACGGTCCGGGTTC